>JASFYZ010000266.1:0-5539 GCA_045046665.1 Desulfobacterium sp. | reverse complement strand
TTAGTTGATGCATCAATAGGAAAAAATTTATGTCCTGCCACTTAACAGTGACCCTGAATAGAGGGTGTTGTCTTAACTCAGTAACAAGCTTTTACATGCCCACCACAGAAGGAAGCCACAGCACAACCTGGGGAAAGAATATGATGATAAGAAGGCAAACTGCCTGCAAACCAATAAAAGGCCACACCGATCGGTAAATGTCCCCCATAGTAATATGTGGAGGCACCACCCCCTTCATGTAAAAGAGGACAAATCCAAAGGGCGGTGTCAGGTAGGCCATCTGCATATTCACAATAAAGAGAATCCCGAACCACAGGGGATCAAATCCCAACAGGGTGACCAGGGGTACATAAATAGGCACGGTGATCATGATAATGGGCAAATCGTCCATGACCATACCCAGCATGAAAAAACTTAGCTGCATGGCAACGAGCACCACCCATTTGTTGATGCCCAGGGAGTCGATGACATCCTTTAACAGGAGGGGCAGACCCAATGTGTTAACCACGGCGGAAAAGGCAAGACATCCGATGATGATCCACAATACCATACTGGTCAAAAGAGCGGTTTTTTGCGCTGCATCGGTGACCACTTTCAGAGTCTTTTTTCCAGACCTTTCCCGGATCAGAACAATACCCATGGAGACAAATGCGCCAACAGCAGCAGCTTCCGTGGGGGTGGCAAGCCCTGAGAAAATGGTTCCCATGATGGAAAAGATTAATACAAAGGGCATGGCCAGGTTTTTGATGGAGGCAAATTTTTCTGCCCAGGTGGCCCGCTCTTCCACGGGGATGGGAGGTGCCAGGGTAGGGTCCAGAAGACTTCTGATGAGAATATAGGACATAAAAAGACCTGCCAGAAGAAATCCAGGGATAACACCGGCCAGAAACATTTTACCAATGGAAAGATTAGACAGGGAAGCATACACAATCATGGTGACACTGGGTGGAATTAAAAAACCCAATGCCCCCCCACCGGAAATACATCCAATGGCCAGGGTGGGTTTGTAATTTCTTTTCAGCATGGCCGGAAGGGCGATGAGGCCCATGGTCACCGTTGCTGCACCCACAACCCCCACCATGGCGGCAAATATCACACAGATAAAAACTGTACCAATGGCAAGTCCACCGGGAATTGGCCCCAGCCATTTATAGATCATTTCAAAAATTTCGTCGGCAATGCCCGATTTTTCCAGCATGCATCCAATGAAAATAAATAATGGAATGGCCAGAAGAATAATACTGGTCATGGTTTCAAGAATGGCCGGAGGGAGCATCATCAGGAATCGCGGGCCGTTGAGGAGCAGGAGAAATCCGATACCCACCACACCCAGTGTGAAGGCCACCGGTGTTCTTAGGACAAAAAGAACAATGACAGCAAGGAACATGAGAGCTACTATTATACCGGGATTCATCGAACACTCCTTTCCTGGTGCTTGACAATGGTTCGTGCCAGATCAGCAGTTAGCTGCAAAAGAAAAAACAATGCACCTGCGGGAATCATCATTTTCACCGGCCACATGGGGGGGCCGAATAGGGTGTGTGAGTGCTGATTGGTTATGACTGCATGCCAGGCAAATTTATAACCCTGCCAGAACAGAACGCTGAACATGAAAAAACCTATAGCAGAAACCACAATGTTGGCGAAAAGTTTCCCGGATTTGGGAAAACGTTCATAAACAATATCAACGGCCACATGGCCTTTTTCCAATAGAACCCAACCTCCTGTCAGCGCAATATAGGCGGCAAATATTTGGCCGCATATTTCGTGCACCCAGATGGTGGGGCTTTGAAAAAAATATCGTGAAATCACTTCGAAAACCATGAGGGTCATGAAGACAAAAATGAGGTAGCTGGCCCCCTTTCCCACGGCGAGATTTATTTTTTCAATAATACTAATCATTTTTTTTAGAACTTGCATAGTGAATCCTAACCTGGATAAACCAGAACCAGACGCTTTTTTATGATGTTCGTATGAACGTAACGAGAATCAGAGGTGAACGAGTAAATGATACAGTAGCCTGTGCAATAAAAATCACAAAATGCTCAAGAAAAATTTTTTTTTTGTACAGATACCTGTTCTCCGGATATCGCAGGCGACACCCGGAGAAATCGTGTCATGTCAAAGCCATGGCAGATCCGTTGATCTATAGGTCATATCCCCTTTTTTTCAAATCTTTTTTAACAAGTTTCAGGTATTCGGCAGATAATCCATCCTTGGCAAGTTCTTCGTCCCACATGCCAACGGCGGTGCTGGTCCATTTTTTCACGACGTCCGGGGGAAGTTGGACATATTCTGCACCCTGAGCCTCCATTTTTTCTTTTACTATCTGGTTCTCTGCTGCAAACAGTGCTGCCACATGTGTGGAACAGGCTTTGAGTTCTTTTTCAAACATAATCTGCAGGTTTTCAGGAAGTTCGTTCCAGCGGTCCTGGTTGATGATCAGTTCACAGTTCTGTGCGCCTGAAATCTCTGGAACTGTCTGGTACTTTGCCACTTCAAAGGTCTTGGCAAGAAAGCTTTCTGTGTGGCTTCCACTGATTTCAGCATCAATGGTTCCTCTGGAAAGAGCAACATAAATTTCAGAAAAGGGGATGAATACGGTGGGGATTCCCATTTTCTGGAATGTTTTTGCAATGGAGCCCGATGCTCGGACTTTGATTTTTTTCAGATCTGCCCAGGTCTTGATGGGTTTTTTAGAGACAATGGTATACCCATCCATGACAAGGGGAGCAGCATAGAAAACATTGACCTTGGCATATGCATCTCTGTAAAATTTCAGGACCTCTTCTTGGTAGATGAAATCAAGAATCTGATCAACGCCCCTGGGGTCACCGGGAAGGGCAAAGGCAGTTGCGGCAACGGGAAGTATCCCTCCATGGTAGCAGGAACAGGTGCTACCCATATCAATGGCGCCCATACCAACGGTTTCAAAAATGCTGGGGCCTTTTACCAATGCGCCGGAGGGAAGAACCTGGATGACAATCTGTCCATCGGTATTTTTCTTTACCTCCTTTGCCATTTGGGCAATGGCAACAGTTATCGGATGGTTCAGGGAAAACATATTCTGCATGGTGAATTTGAATTTTTTCGCGGCATGGGCGTCGTTGACAAACCCTGTGCCAAATCCGGTTATAATGATAGAAAGCATCATAACGAAAAGAATGTTTTTCAAAAAATGATTTTTTCGCCGTTTTAACATGTTGTGTTTTCTCCCTTAGTGGAATTGTTTCAGTCAATGATCAAGGTTGTTTTTTAGAAACTCCGGTGTCCTCAAATTTAAGTCTTTGTCGGCACACGGCGGTAAAACAATGAACGATGATCGATGGTTTAAGTATATGAGGCTATATGCAAAGTATATACCATATATTATTTGATGCCCGGAATACCCATTTCCCGGTGATTTGGACCGGTGGAATTTTACAATAGATGACAATCTTATGCAGAAAAGCATAATGTTTGCCAGGATTACATCTTGATTATACAGATAGAGATATCACTTCAAAAAGAAACCATCATTAATCATTATCAATTTGTTAGTCTTGGTAAAAAAATTGTTGTTTTGTATGCAACTTTGCATAAATATGCATTTATGCATTCTTTTGTCAGCGTGTGGAATCTGGGTTAAATTCTATCCAACGGGCTGGAATCATAGGTGTTTTGACTTCTGATCGTAACAAATAATTACTGCTATGTATGTCTTTATATGAAAATGTGGCACTGGAACGCCCACAGCAGAATCCCCGGTAGTTGGCCTGATGTTATTTTAAAATATCCAAAAAACGCAAGCCTGGCACCTTCCTGTCTCTCCTTATATTTAAAGAACTCGAATATAGAATAGTAAAATATTTTTTAACCACCCACCATCGGTGATATGGCACAATTATTGCTATTGTCGTTACCACAACCACAACGAGGTTTGGTGAGTCCAAAGATTCCTTTAAGATATGGCATCACTCGATGATCAAGCCCCATAATTGCAATCACATCATCATTATCAATTCAGTATGGGAGATAAACAATATGAGTTCAGCGAAGTATGATCGTTTTATGGCAATGCGTAAAAACAGCGTTCCCCAGGGACCTGCCAACATTACCCCAGCCGTTATCAGCCATGCATCAGGTGCTGTTATGACCGACATTGAGGGCCGTGATTTCATTGATTTTGCCGGCGGTATCGGCGTAAACAATGTGGGGCATTGTCATCCCAAAGTGGTGGCAGCCATCAAAGATCAGGCCGACAAATTTATTCACACCTGTTTCCATGTCGGCATGTATGATTCCTATGTGGAGTTGGCAGAAAAGTTGAACCAACTGGCTCCCGGTGATTTTGATAAAATGACCATGTTTGCCAACAGTGGTGCTGAAGCCGTTGAAAATGCGGTTAAAATTGCAAGATATGCCACCAAACGTCCCGGAATTATCTGCTTTGAAAACGGGTTCCACGGTAGAACTCTGCTCACCATGTCTCTGACAAGTAAGGTCAAACCCTATAAATACGGATTTGGCCCCTTTGCTCCTGAAGTCTATCGCATGCCCTATCCCTACTGCTACCGTTGTCCCTTTGGCTTGAAACGTCCCCAGTGCAACACTTATTGTGCGGATTATCTTGAAGAGTATTTTATCACCAATGTGGACCCTGATTTTACAGCGGCCGTCATTGCAGAGCCCATCCAGGGAGAGGGCGGTTTTGTGACGCCTCCACCGGAATATTTCCCCAAACTTGCTGAAATTTGTAAAAAATACGGCATCATGCTCATCATTGATGAAGTCCAGGCCGGTGCCGGTCGAACCGGTAAATTTCTGGCCATTGAGCATTGGGGCATTGAACCTGACCTGATCACCCAGGCCAAGAGTCTTGCCGGTGGTATGCCCTTAAGCGCTGTGACCGGTCGAAAGGATATCATGGATATTCCCCACGCCGGTGGTCTTGGCGGAACCTATAGTGGTAACCCCATCTCTTGTAGCGCTGCCCTTGCCGTCCTTGAAATTCTCTTTGAAGATAAACTCCTGGAACGTTCCAAAGCCTTGGGTGAAATCCTGTGGGATCGATTTACCACCATGCAGAAATCCCATGAAATAATCGGGGAAGTAAGGGGCAAGGGCCCCATGTTGGCATTGGAGCTTGTCAAGGATAGAGAAACCAAAGAACCGGCTACAGAACAGGCCAAAAAGTTGATCCAACTTTGTTATGACAAGGGATTGATCATTCTTTCCTGTGGTAACTTTGGTAATGTCATTCGAACCTTAATGCCCTTTGTTATCACTGATGAACAATTGGATAAGGGGCTTTCCATTCTTGAAGAGAGCCTGGAAGAAGTTTGTAAATAAATACCCCGGGCCGGCGGTTGATTATCCAATTGCCGGCCCCATTGGCTTGATTACAACACGGGTACTCCATACCCTCACTGGAATAATGGGTCCTGGGATGTGATAACGCCTGCCCCCACCAAATTATGATAAAGGAGTCAGCCATTTTTGGTTTTTCGTTTAAGCGGGCCAAAAGCCTGTACAATATATGAAGTTTTATTTTTTTAAT
>JASFYZ010000265.1:0-33137 GCA_045046665.1 Desulfobacterium sp. | reverse complement strand
GATTCTGTTTCCTGGGTAGATCAAGTGGGGATTTTTAATTTGATGATTCATCTCCCATAATCCTGGCCATACCCACTGGGAGTTGTAGAATTTTTGGGATAAATCCCACAGGGTGTCCCCTTTTTGGATGGTGTAATAAAATACAGGCCCTTGGTCGGTTTCCACCATTTCGGTTCCTGGTATTGCAGGGGTGGCACTGCCTGTCATGGGCAATAGCATTAAAAAAATAAATGCCAGGTTTCCTATTGTTTTTTTCATACGATTTCCTCTATGGATATGAAATAAAGATGGCGTGGAATTTGAATTTTGTTGGTTTGTTAAAAGGAAATTCTTTGTCGCTATGTCCAGCAGGATATCCCCTGCCTTTGTATTTAAACCGGTGGGAGGTCAAATGTCAAGCTATGATCTGGAATAATTCTCAATTTTAATGATGCGTAATGTATTTAAAACAACTACTTAACTCTAAATTTGACATGCGCATGGATGGAGACGGGCTTGGTTTTATATGAAAATACCGGTGATTTAAGTGAACACAGGAGAGAAGATGACTCAAAAAATTACGGATCTTTTTTTCGAGGCAAATATGCTCACCCGGCTGCCAAGATCGGGGTATCAGTTTTTGGGAGCAGGTAAGGAAAGTGTGGCGGAACACAGCTTTATGACTGCATTTATCTGTCTTGCCATGGCAAATATGGAACCCTGTGTGGACGCGGGGAAAATTGTCTCCATGGCCTTGGTCCATGACCTTGCCGAAGCAAGAACCGGAGATCTGAACTATGTTCAGAAACAATATGTCACGGCCCGGGAGGATCTGGCTCTGTCACGCATGGCAAAGGGATTTGCCTTTGGAGAATCCATTGTTGCCCTGGTCAATGAGTTTAATAGGGGAGAAACAAAGGAGGCCATGTTGGCCCGGGATGCAGACCAGCTCTCATTTATCCTTGAACTGAAAAAATTACAGGATATTGGGACCAAAACCCCTGAGAAATGGTTGCCCCACGTTCTGGGACGGTTAAAAACTGACACCGGGCGTGCCTTGGCCAGCACGCTTATGGCATCCAATTGGGATGACTGGTGGCTTAAAAATTACAGTGAATGATGCCACCCCCCCACACACATCTAATCCATATGGGTCTTGAAAAAAAAGCATAGGTGGTATAACTATTTAGCTTCATGGACCTTTATAGGTGAATATGGGGCACTGACCAAACATTTACATTAGTAAACCTAAATATTTACCTTTATGATCAAACCCGATCCAGAAACTTGATTATCAAGTGGGTGGGGGCGTAAAAAAAACAGTGGATAAACCCTCATGGATGGACAGAAGGATTATGAATATCGTTCTTGTCCTGGTGGAATATAAAAATGAGACAGACTTTGGAAGAGATTGCACAACGATTGAATTTGAGCATAGAGACCCTGGATCGATGGATTCGTCAAGGAAGAATTCCGGTGAGTAAGACGGGTGAGATGGGCGTGTTTCATGAGGCGGAGCTCAATAAATGGGCAGCCAAACAGAAAAAGACAATGGCTGTCTGCGGGGACCAGTCAGGGGGCGTGTGTCATGCCTCGGAGTTTATTCTGGTATCGGCCATGGAAAGTGGCGGTGTCCATCATGGTATTACCGGTATGGACAGGGACACAGTGCTGCAGGCGGCGGTTCGTCAGGTTCCCGGGCTTTCCCAGGGACAGCAGGGGAGGCTTTTTGCCCAACTCCTTGCAAGGGAACAGTTGACCTCCACCGGTATTGGCCAGGGAGTGGCCATTCCCCATCCCAGAAATCCCCTTGATGAAGGCATTCAAGCTCCCATGGTGGTGACCTGTTACCTGGAAAACAGCGTTCCGTTTGATGCCATTGATGATCTGCCGGTGTCCACACTTTTTTTGATTTTAAGTCCGGCCGTAGCCTGCCACCTCAATTTGCTTTCCCGGCTTTCCTTTTGTCTCAGGGATAGTGCCTTTATTTCATTTGTGAAAACAAGACCCCCGGCAGAGGCACTTTTGGAGTGTATTCGCGAGAAAGAAGCACAAATTGAGAAAAAAGGGGTTTAAGTCAAAATAATGAAGCCTTTTATGTCTTGGCGTCACCCGGCACGCCTGCCCTTTTTTCGACTTGATGACCGTATGCTATTGATTCTCATGGGGGGTATTGTGGGGATCTGTAGCGGACTTGCCGCTCTGAGTCTCAACACTTCCCTGGTTTTTATGTTGGAGACCCTTCACCACTGGCGGCATCACTGGTGGGCATTTCTTTTGCCGGCGGCAGGTGCCATGCTCTCTTCGCTGTTTCTTGAAAAAGCCATGAACGAGGGGGCCGGACATGGGGTTCCCGAAGTGATTTACAGTGTCTCCCGGTACGGGGGATTGATGCGGTTTCGATCCAGTATCTCACGGCTGGTGGCAAGTTGTCTCACCATTGGAAGCGGTGGATCTGCAGGTCCCGAAGCCCCTGTGGTCATGAGCGGTGCCGCCATTGGTTCCAATATTGCCAAGTTTTTTTATTTAAATGACCGCCAGCGGGTCACCTTGGTGGGATGCGGGTCTGCCGGGGCCATTGCCGCTATTTTCAACGCCCCTCTCACCGGTATTATTTTTACCATGGAGATTATTTTGGGGGAGTGGTCCATGGTGAATATTATTCCCATTGCCGTGGCCTCCGTTTCCGGGGCAGAGATCAGTCGACTTCTCCGGGGAAACAGCATCGCCTTTGACAGTCTTGGCAGTTTTGATATTGGAAGCTTGGATCTGCTGGCCTGCCTGGGGCTTGCCCTGGCAGCGTCCATGGCCTCTGTGATCCTCACACGCCTGTTGCGTCGCATGCACCATGTGTCAGTAAAGGTCCGGGTGCCCATTTGGGCCAGGGCCGCCATGGGAGGTGCTGCCGTGGGGCTTCTGGGGTTTGCCGTTCCCGATGTGCTGGGTGAGGGGTACCATGCCATCCATGCCATGATCCAGGGAGTGTTTACCACAGGGCTTGGCATTGCCGCCATTGCCTGTCTGGCAAAGATCCTGGCCACAGCCCTTACATTGGGGTGGGGGGGGTCCGGCGGTATCTTTGCCCCTTGTCTGGTCATCGGCAGTTTTGCCGGACTTGCCTACCATCGGTTGCTGGTTTTTTGTGTGCCTTCGGTGACCTGGGTCAATGAGGGCTGCTTTGCCCTGCTTGGCATGGCCGGGATGATCAGTGGTATTCTCCAGGCACCGTTGACGGGGATTTTTTTGATTCTGGAGATTACGGGAAGCTATGAGGTGATGCTGCCCCTGATCATCGTGTCAGCCCTTTCCACCACCATTACCCATTATTTTGAACCGGCATCCTTTTACCTTAAAGATTTAATGGAAAGGGGGCAGTTGCTAAGGCCGGGCACCGATGCCAGGGTTCTTGCAGATATCACCATCCGGGAGGTCATTGAGAGGGATTGTATCTCTGTGCCGCCGGGGATGCTTCTGCGGGAATTCCTCTACGTGGTGAAACGATCCACCCGCAATTATTTTCCCGTGGAAAATCCTGAAAACGGCCATTTCATGGGAATGGTGCATTTTGATCATGTGCGGCCCTATATTTTTAACACCGTGATGTATGATGCCGTGCTGGTGGAACAGATCATGGATGTGGATGTGGAGACGGTTCACTACGATGATGATTTGGCTGATGTGCTTCACAAAATGGATATTACCCGCTGTTACAGTCTGCCGGTGGTCAGCAACCATCGGTTTGTGGGGATGATATCCAAGGCCACCTTATTGGATAAATATCGGGATGAGCTCAAGGTGCAGACCACCCAGCGAGTTTAAATCAACGGATCTGGGGCAGAGTTTGTCCACTTTAACCCCGTGAAAGCAGCATCGATAAATTTGAACATGAACAAACCGACGAAGGATCAGAATAATCAGGGCACCTGCGGGTGTCGTCATTCTTATGTTATATCCGGAAAATAAGACCGTGGCATTATCAATGATTTATGGTTTGCCAGCTTGTTGACGGATCAGGAGGATAGGTGGAGACAACACTTTTTCATGTTTTCAGAAACACCCCGTTAGGAAGGGAAATTCTCATGCAGTCGCTGTATTTCTGCACAGAGATCAACTCATCCATTGTGATCTATATTCCCGAGTATACCAAATTTCTCATGTATTATGATAATGATGTGGTGCAGGTTGACCTGGATGAATCCTATTTGACAGCCCCTGACACGGCAAAAGCCCATGCCCAGGAGTTGGCCCGGGACGCACACATTGCCCCCCGATTTGTGCGGCCCAAAAACTTTACTGCCTCCACCTTGCCCGATCTTCCGGTGAATTTTGATTTCATGTGTTGCCCCCGGAGTATCAGCGATCTGTCCTCCAAGATCAGTCTTGGACATATCGGTCCCAAGGTGCGGCGTATTATCAATGCGGCTCGTTTTCCCGTGCTGATTCCCAGCTGCCTGTTCAAGGAGTGGCAGAGTATTCTGGTTTTTTTCGGGGGGTCAGTGAATGCAGTGAAGGCCCTAAAGCTGGGACTCAGGCTCAGTCGGGAGACCGGCAAGTCCGTGGATCTGTTCACCCAGGCAGACGGCAAGTCCAAAGAGGACTTTGAAGAGATCATTGCAAAGCGGGGCATGGCAGATGAGGTGGATCAACAGGTGCGGGACTGGCATTTCTTTGAAACCGGTAAATTTGAACACAACCTTTACGCGGTTCCCCACAATGCCTTAACAGTGATGGGGGCCTATGGCCATGGGGTGGTGCGGGACATGCTCTTTGGCAGCACCATGGAGATAATCCAGACCCATTTGCCCAACACCATGCTCATTGCTGGGCCCAATTATGTGATGCCCCAATAGGTCTTTGTTTTTTTATATGAAGGATACCATAGACTGTTTTGGTATCCTTCATTTACGTCTTTTTAAGACGATTGTAGCTTTTTGATTTCCGGGGCCGCAATGCGCTGGATGGCCTCCTCTGGGACCCCTTTTCTCATCCCCGGGCAGGAGCCTGCCATGGCCTCCCAGTTTTCCGGATGATCCACAAGGGTTTGAATAAAAGGCCAGGCCCGGCACATGTACGGCTTTACTGTATGGATGGTGCACAGCTCATCAAAAAAAATACATTTCCCTTCTTCTCCAAGACTGAGCACCGGCCGGGAGCCGGACATCTCGCAGAACCGGGGAACAAAGGTGCCAGGATCACATTTGATGAATCGGGAAATCCGTTCAATATCTTCCGGGGTGACATAGGTGCCGCCAAAGCCCCGGCAGCACTCTCCGCACTGGGTACATTCAAAAATATCATCGCCTGTGTTAAATTTACAATCCACTTCGTCCCTCCATTGCCCGCTGTAATGTGACCTGATCCACGAAATGCAGATCCCCTCCCATGGGAACCCCCGATGCAATACGGGTGACGCACACCCGGGTGTTTTGCAGTTGGTCCGCAATGTATGCAGCTGTTGCCTCACCTTCCACATCTGTGCCCGTGGCCAGAATGATCTCCCGGGTGGAGCGATGCCTGGCCCTGGTAAACAGCTCTTTGATGCGGATTTCATCGGGTCCAATGCCATCCATGGGGGACAAGGCACCTCCCAAAATGTGGTAAAGACCTGAAAATGAACCGGTCTTCTCAATGGCCGCCATGTCTGTGGGGTTTTCCACAACACAGATGGTGCCAGCATCCCGCACCGGGTTGCTACAGATACGGCAGGTGCTCCGATCGCTGAGTCCAAAGCAGGTGGCGCACAGGGTCACGTTTTTTTTCAGGGCCAGGATAGTATCAGCAAGGGATTGTGCCTCGGTGGGGGGGGCATGGAGGATATGGAGTGCCAGACGTTCGGCGGTTTTTTTGCCGATACCCGGCAGGGTGGTTAGGCAGTCCATGAGTTTTAAAATTGATTCAGGATAATAGTTCAAGGTTTACATCAGGCCTGGAATATTCATGCCGCCGGTGAGTTTTCCCATCTCCCCTGAAACCATTTCCTGGGATTTGTTCAAGGCGTCATTCACCGCTGCCAGTATGAGGTCTTCCAGCATCTCCACATCTTCGGGGTCCACCACCTCTTTTTCCAGGGAGATGGACTGAATTTTTTGGTTGCCCGTGGCCACGACCTTGACCATGCCGCCTCCGGCCGAGACATCCACGGTTTTTAATGCCAGTTCTTCTTGCATTTTGAGCATTTTTGTCTGTAACTTCTGGGCCTGTTTCATCATGCCACCCATGTTTTTCATTTTATAACTCCTTATTAATTATAGTATAATGATTATGGCAAGATCTCTTACCACAACAAAGATTAAAAATCTATCTTGGTTTGCCCACAATATGGGACAGAAATGGATTCTACCCTTACGTTTTTAAATTTTGTATTGCACCTTGCTTTGCTCACAACAAAGATTGAAATCCGTCAGGTTTACCGGGATTTTTTTATAAAAAATGTAACTATATTGCCGGTTCGGGCCTTTGTCAAATTTGCCAGCGGGGCTAACTTAATTTGATATCAACGATTTGTCCGCTAAAAAGAGTTACAGCGTCGGCCACCAGGGGGTGGTTCATGGCCTCCTGTTTGAGTTTTGCCGGGCTTACACCGCCTGGGCTGCTCTCTTGCCGGGGGGGCATGTTGTTTTCCTGGGGATTCTCCAATGACAGTGAAAGTTTTTCTCCAAAATAATTTTCACACAACCCTTCCAATGCCTTTTGTTTGGACTGGATTCGTTTGAGATCAAAGCTGCTGTTGCCGGAGAGTGCCACACAAATTTGTTTGTTGTGTATTCCTTTAAATGTGCTTTTGGAAAGAATAGCCCCTATGAAAGGCAGTTTGGGAATTATGGCGTTTATAAATCCCTCCCAGGTTTTTTTTTCAGTATCCGGGGCCGCCATTCCTGTGGGAGGAGGGGGTTCATTTGCAGGTATTTTCCGGTTTAAGGCAGGAGTTGCAGATCCAGGGGTGGTCCGGCGGGGGGTGTTGTCCCGCTGGCGGGGCAGGTCGGGTGGGCCATCCCAATGGGGGGTGGGCGGTGCTGTTTGCTCCGGAGGGGTATAGGTGGCGGGCCCCTCATTGCATTGGGATTCCCGGGGCGGGGGCACCTGAGTCGGGTTTGTTCGGGCACTGGCGACACCGGTTTCGAGATGCCGTGATAAGGGCTCCGGGGGGGCCACATTTCGGGCCAGGGCGTCCAGCCGGGTGATGATGGCATCCATGTCCGTTCCGGGGCGTATCTGGGTGAGCTGTAGCAGGATGGTTTCCAGGGCCGTTCTGGTGTGGGTGGAAAAACGAATCAACTGTTCTTCTTTTAACAGGAGGGTCAGTATCTGGGACAGGTAGGCATGGGTCCCGGGAACCGTCATGGCGGAAAGTTGTTCCCTGTCATGGGCGCTGATATCAGAAAAAGAGTGGCTGTCCGGGCATAGTTTCACCACCAGTATGTTCCGAAATAATTCCACCAGATCCGCATATATTTTTTTAAGGTCAAATCCCAAATCCCGCACCCGGGAAATGGTTTGAAGAATTTCTGCCCCATCTGCCCTGAAAATTGCCGATGCCATGTCCAGGAGAATTTTTTTATCAATGATGCCAAGATTGTTGAGGATATGATCGTGGGAAATGTCCACATCACTGCTGCTTGAGATGACCCGATCCAAAAGGCTTAAAGAGTCCCGCATGGAGCCATCACCTTCCGAGGCAATGAGACTTGCGCTTTCCCGGGAAATTTTAAATCCCTCCTGGGAGGCCAGCCATTCCAGGTGATTGGCGATTTCTGTAAGGCCAATGCGGCCCAGATTATGCCGTTGACACCGGGACAGGATGGTGATGGGGATTTTATGGGGCTCTGTGGTGGCAAATATGAACAATACGTGTTCCGGGGGCTCTTCCAGGGTTTTGAGAAGGGCATTAAAGGCAGCCGTACTGAGCATATGCACTTCATCAATGATGTAGATCTTGCGGGGGGAAGAGATGGGCAGGTAGGTGACATTCTCCCGCAGTTCCCGGATCTGGTCCACGCTGTTGTTGGATGCACCGTCCACCTCAAATACGTCGGTGGCATTGCCTGCGGTGATTTCAATACAGGATTTGCATTTATTGCAGGGGGAAGGTGTGGGGCCCGCTTCGCAGTTCATGGCCTTGGCAAGGATTCTGGCAATACTGGTTTTGCCGGTACCCCGGGGCCCTGAAAATAAGATAGCATGGGCCACCCGACTGGACAAAATAGCATTGGATAACGTCTGGGTAACGTGGGTCTGTCCAATAACATCCTGAAACGTTTGGGGTCTATATTTGAGGGCTAATACGCGATAAGACATGTTTTCCGGGGAGTGGGATAAGAGTGGCGGAGAGAGAGAGATTCGAACTCTCGGTACCTTGCGATACACACGCTTTCCAGGCGTGCACCTTAAGCCACTCGGCCATCTCTCCGCATTGATAATGATGAAAGGGTAAGTATCCTTTTTTAGGGGGCGTGTCAAGCATTAAAGCAGGAGTTTTGATTTTTGATATATCGGAGATATGAATAATTTGGGGTTAACATTGCTGGATCCGTTGAAGGGCTTTGCTTTGTCCTCCACCGGCGGTGTGGAGGTAAAGGGGGGGCAGGATTGAAATTTCACTATTTCGATGCTTCCTGGCCTTGACCATGAATAGTTTTGCATTTTTTGTTTTTCGGGGATGTATGAATTTCAACGTTTCAGGGGCCAGTCTTTCCTTTGCAAGGGCTGTCAGGAGCTCAGGCAGTCTTAAAACAGGATAAATGGCGTGAAAAACACCATTGGGTTTTAAACATTTTGAGGCAATCTTTATCAGTGTGTCAAGGGTGAGGGTTAACTCATGGCGGGCCATGGCCTTCTGGGGATGGGGGTTGATGCGGCCATGGGCCTGTTTTTTGTAAGGGGGGTTGGAGATGACCATGTCCTGGGATCCCAGAAGTTCTGGAGATATCATCCGTCGGATATCCTTGTGGAGCACGCGGATCTCTTGTCTTCGTTGGTTTCTCTTAACATTCTCCCGGGCAATGAGGGCCAGTTCTTCCTGTATTTCAACGGCGGTGATGCAAAGATCCGGTGTTCTCAGGCAGAGAATCAAAGAAATGATGCCGCAGCCGCAGCCGATGTCCATGATTTTATCCCCGGGGTGTGGCTGGGCATGGGCAGAGAGCACAAAGGGATCCACGGAAAATCGATACCCATTTTCGGGTTGGTGAATCTTCAGCTTTCCGTTAAAAAAATGTTCAGTTGTGCAGGGCGGCAATTTTGAACTTCATCTCCTTGACAAGGGGGGTACCCAAGGCATGGTTCAGGTTTGCCATGAGGGGTGCTTTTAAAAATTTAAGCTGGTGCATCCACACGGAGCTGGAAACGTGGACAAGGAGAATACCATTATTAAATGCGCCGGGCTTGGCATTTTGTGAAAGGGGTTTTCCGGCCACGCTGTCCCACAGCTCCCAGATGGCGGTCATGCCCGTGTCAGCGCTGGGTCTGAACTCCTCCAACGCCTGGGTCAAGATACAGCCTATGTGGGTCAAATCTGTTTTCATAAAGCAGGCCCTCCTGTTGGTGGTGCCGTGGACATGATGATCAGGTTGTTTTATTGTTTGCCCTGGCTACCTGGAAGCGTTAACACCCCCTTGCTTTGGGTGGTTGCGCGCCAATTTTTTACTTTTTAACATTTCTAACCCCAAAAGGTCAAGGGCGATGGGAAGATGTAGATTCGTTTTTTCCTTGAAAATATAGGGAAAGCATGTAAGATAATAGACTTAACAAATGGGACAGAGTAAATATTCGGTCAGCACCCCAATATTCACCTAAGTTTGTCCTGCTCACAGCAATAGTATGCTACGCAGTCCCAAATACGCGAATATGGGGGCACTGGCCAAAATTTATATTACCAACCTTCAGCAATTCTAATTATGGATTGCCAAGCGACATCAATGGTGCGTAACGTGCTGAATTTACGTTGAGCGAAACCGTAAATTTGCAGTTTGGAAAACCATCAAGTGTCATAATTAGAATTGCTGACCAACCCTACCAACCCGAATATTTACGGGACAGAAGAAGGCAAGGTAGTGGCGGTTGGAATCGGGCCCATTATGGTTGATCTTTTGAAGGTTCGCAGATTGTCATGGATAAATGCCCCCCGCTTTTGAGTTCGTCTTAATCATGGGTGGATCATGGGTGGGTTGGGTTTGTTCTGGATGGTCTTTATTTGATTTTATTTTTAAGTAAAAACAGGAAGCTGACTATGAACTGGGATTGGGATAAGCTCAGAGAAAAACAGGAGCAATACGAACAGAAGCGTTCGGGTGGTGGCGGTGGTATGCCCCGGCCACCCCAGATGGATGAGATGCTGAATCGATTTAAAAATTTCAGGTTCCCCGGTGGCGTGTTGCTCATCGTGGTGCTTTTTTTTCTTTTCTTCGGCAGCTCGATTTTTTTCACCGTGGATATTGATGAGGTGGGGGTCATCCAGCGGTTTGGCAAGTACAGCCGTATCTCCCAGCCTGGCTTGAACTTTAAAATGCCAGCCGGAGTTGAGAAGGTCACCAAGGTTAAAATAAAGCGAGTATATAAGGAAGAGTTCGGGTTTGAAACGGTAAAAGGGTATAATAATGCCCGTTTTTCCAATGATAATGCCGATGCAGGTGCCGCCCTGATGCTCACCGGGGATCTTAATGTGGCGGTGGTACCTTGGATTGTTCAGTATCGGATTTCGGATCCTTATAATTACCTCTTCAAGGTCAAAGATGTTCGTTCCATTCTGCGGGATATGGCCGAAGCCACCATGCGTACGGTGGTGGGGGATCGCAGTATTAATGAGGTGATCAGCAAGCGTGAAGAGATTGCCGTAGCTGCCAGGAAATTGCTACAGGATGAGATGATCCAGGCAGAAACCGGGATTCACATCGTCACCATCGAGATGAAAAAAACCAATGTGCCAGAGCCAGTGCAGCCCTCCTTTAATGAGGTCAATGAGGCGGTCCAGGAAAAGGAGCAGCTCATCTACAAGGCCAGAGAAGGGTATAATAAGGCCATTCCCGCTGCAAAGGGTGAGGCCATGCGTCTGGTAAAGGACGCCGAAGGGTTTGCTCTGGATCGGGTGAACCGTGCCTTGGGTGATGCGGCCCGTTTTACCTCGGTTTACCAGGAGTATGTCAAGGCAAAGGATGTCACGAAAAAGCGGCTTTATCTTGAGGCCATGGCAGATATTCTGCCCAGACTGGGTAATAAATTTATCATTGATTCTGATCAGAAAAATATTCTTCCGCTGTTGAACCTTGATGGCGCAAGAACTGTGGTGCCAGCCATAAAAGCATTAAGAGAGGGTGGGGTAAAATAATGAACAAAATAAAAGGAATAGCAGCCGTTGTGCTGGCCGGCGTGATGTTTGTTCTGTTGACGTCGGCCTATATAGTGGATGAAACCGAACAGGTAGTCATCACCCAGTTTGGACGGGTGGTGGGAGAACCGGTGGACTCCCCCGGGTTAAATTTCAAGGTACCATTTATACAGACAGCTACTTATTTTCCCAAAAATCTTCAGGAGTGGGATGGGGATCCCGGACAGGTGCCCACCCGGGACAAAACTTTTATCTGGGTGGATACCTTTGCCCGATGGAAAATTGTGGATCCGGTGAAGTACTTTCAGACCGTGAATAATATGGTTACAGCCCAGGGACGTCTGGATGATATTATTGATCCTGCGGTGCGGAACTTTCTCACCTCGTTTCGACTGGTGGAGACTGTGCGTAATAGTGATCGACCCATGGATACCTTTGAGGAGTTCAGCGATGAGCCAAAAGGCTCACAGCACTCCCAATACAAAATCGAAGTGGGCCGCAGCGAAATCACGCGACGGATCATGGCCCAGGCCCAGCCCAAGCTTGCACCCTTTGGCATTGAGCTTGTGGACGTTAAAATTAAACGCATCAACTATGTGGAAAAGGTCAGGTCTGCTGTTTATGGTCGTATGATTGCAGAGAGACGGCAGATTGCGGAAAAATATCGTGCAGAAGGAAAGGGGGAGGCCAGCAATATCATGGGCGACAAGGAAAAGGATCTTCAGCAAATACGATCCGAGGCCTACCGCAAGGCAGAAGAGATCAAGGGTAAGGCCGATGCCAAAGCCACTGAAATCTATGCCGCAGCCTATGGTGCTGATCCTGAATTCTATTCGTTTTTAAAGACAATGGATGTGTATCGAACGGTGTTGGATAAATCTGGGACCCTGGTGCTTTCAACGGACTCTGAGTTTATGAAATATTTCAAAGGGATCAGGGGAGATAGATAAAAAAAAGAGTGGGCGTGGAAATCGGGAGATGCGATGAACGTATTTCCCGGTTTTCATACCCACTCCATAGTGCAGGGGGGTTATTTACCCTTACGTCTCTGATGCCGTGTTCTGGCAAGGAGTTTTCGATGCTTATGTTTTCTCATTTTTTTTCGTCTTTTCTTAATAACGCTGCCCAAAATATCACCTCCTTTACAGGAATTGTAAATATCCATAGTTAGATGTCAATCTTGTCTTTATAGCATATGGATTCAGGAGATGTCCATTCCTTTTTCAGTAATTTTGAATTTGGGTTTCCGTAGTGGGGTGTGGATCGTCGGGGTATTGACTCCACGTTGGAATTGCGGATTTTTTTTACCCGGGAGGCGTACCATGTCCACTGTCCATTTTTTTAATAAAGCACAATTATATCAAGTCCAGGAAGCGGTGTCTGTTTCAGAAGACCTGGTGAGCGATTATTATAAAATGTCCTCCATCCAGTGGCTCCGCAGTCGGTATGAAGTGCGCACCGCCAGGGATCTGGATATCCATGAAGTGGTTGAGGGACCCTTTGCCCAGGTCCTGGGGTACCGGGGGAGCCCCAAGGATAGTAGCCTGGGATCTGCAAACTTTGATTTTTATCGCATCTGCATCCAGGATGGTTCCATCCTGCATACCATTGCCCAGCCCCTTATCGATTTGAAAATTTTTCCTTTTCTGTTGTATGTCATGGTTCATGAACTGGTTCACATTGTCAGATTTGCCCGGTTTCAGCAGATCTATAGCTGTGCCTGCGAGGCAGACTGTGCCAGGGATGAAGAGCGGATTGTTCATGATCTCACAAGGGAGATTCTAAAGAGCATAACCGTGTCTGGGCTGGAGCAAGTATTTGTATATTATAGAAAATGGTGTGGGGACAAAGGGTGATCCTGCTTTGTTTCAAAATTTTCCAGGATATCCTTGACAAGGGGTAAAGACTGACTATTTTATCCTTGAATTTGAAATGGATAAAAACATCACAGATGGAGAGTAATGCAATGCCGATTTATGAATATGAATGCAGCGAGTGTGGACAGATAGAAGAGGCGTTTCAGAAGATGTCAGATCCCCCGCTTTCTAAATGTAAACATTGCCAGGGGAATCTTCATAAAATTCTTTCCCAGAGTTCATTTCATTTAAAGGGTTCCGGGTGGTATGTAACCGATTACGGTGGAAGAAAATCCGATAGCTCATCTACCGGAAAGTCTTCAAAGAAAGAAGCTGCCACCTCCTGCACCAAAAAACCAGCCAAGACGGATTGCACCAGTAGCAGTGAAAGTGCATCAAAATAGCCATTCTGAGATAAAACATTACGCCTGAAAATTTAATGGATTTTGTGGGAAATGCTCATTTGTTTATGGTGGATTTTGATCTGCAAGGTCAGTCATTGTAATTGATGATAGTCTCTATTCCCCGAAGTGAGTGACGTGAATATCAAAGGACCTTAAATAACCTATATCTGATGAATGTATACTTAATTTTATTAAAAGGAGAATTAACATCATGAGTTTAAGACCATTGCAGGACAGACTTCTGGTTGAGCGTATGGAAGAGACCACAAAGACCAAGGGCGGCATCATTATTCCGGATACTGCCAAGGAAAAACCTGCAGAGGGTAAGGTTATCGCCACTGGAAATGGTCGTGTGGGAGAAGACGGCAAACTGATTCCCATGGATCTTAAGGTGGGTGACAGCATCCTTTTCAGCAAATATGGTGGAACAGACGTTAAGATTGACGGTCTGGATTACCTGATCATGCGTCAGGATGATGTGCTGGGTGTGATTGAGTAGCATTTTTTCAATCCCTTGCTCGTTGAAATTTGAGATTTAAAAATATTAAAACTAAAAATTAAATATATATGGAGGCCTTGATCAATGGCTAAAGAGATTAAATACGATGCAAAAGCCCGCGAAGCAATGCTCAAAGGCGTACAGACCCTTGCCGATGCAGTTGTTGTAACCCTTGGACCCAAGGGAAGAAACGTTGTCATCGATAAATCCTGGGGTTCCCCCAATGTTACCAAGGACGGCGTCACCGTTGCCAAAGAGATTGAGCTTGAAGACAAGTTTGAGAACATGGGCGCCCAGATGGTTAAGGAAGTAGCCAGTAAAACCAGTGACATGGCCGGTGACGGTACCACCACAGCAACCGTTTTGGCCCGGGGCATCTATGAAGAAGGTCAGAAACTGGTTGTGGCGGGTAATAACCCCATGGGCATCAAGCGCGGTATTGATATGGCCGTTTCCGCCATTGTTACAGAACTTGAAAAAATGAGCAATCCCACCAAAGATCAGAAAGAGATTGCCCAGATCGGCACCATCTCCGCCAACAGTGATGAGACCATTGGAAACATCATTGCAGAGGCCATGGGTAAGGTTGGTAAAGAGGGTGTTATCACCGTGGAAGAGGCCAAATCCATGGACACCACCCTGGACGTGGTTGAGGGCATGCAGTTTGATCGCGGTTACCTCTCTCCCTATTTTGCCACCAATGTTGAAAAAATGGTTGCAGAGCTGGAGAATCCTTTTATCCTCATCTGTGACAAGAAAATCAGCAGCATGAAAGATCTCCTTCCGGTGCTGGAAGAAGTAGCCAAAATGGGAAAACCCCTGGTGATCATCTCCGAAGACATCGAAGGTGAAGCCCTTGCCACACTGGTTGTCAACAAAATTCGCGGCACCTTGAATGTGGCTGCTGTAAAAGCCCCTGGTTTTGGAGATAGAAGAAAAGCCATGCTGGAAGACATTGCCATCCTCACCGGTGCCCAGGTGGTTTCCGAAGACATGGGTCTTAAGCTTGAAAATGTCGGCGTAAATGATCTGGGTCAGGCCAAATCCATTGTCATTGACAAAGATAATACCACCATCATTGACGGTAATGGTTCCCGAGAGGCCCTTGAGGGTCGTGTGAAAATGATCCGTGCCCAGGTGGAAGAGACCTCTTCTGACTATGACCGTGAGAAACTCCAGGAACGTCTGGCAAAACTCATCGGTGGTGTGGCTGTTATCAGTGTGGGTGCTGCCACAGAAACCGAGATGAAAGAGAAGAAAGCCCGGGTTGAAGATGCGCTGAACGCCACCCGTGCCGCCGTTGAAGAAGGCGTTGTGCCTGGCGGTGGTGTGGCCCTGGTTCGTGCCAGTGCCGCTCTTGGTGATCTTACCGGTGACCAGGAAGAGCTTCTTGGCATCAAGGTTGTGGCCCGGGCCATTGAAGAGCCTCTGCGTCAGATTGCCAACAACGCTGGTGTGGAAGGATCTGTTGTAATCAATAAGGTCAAAGAAGGCGAGGGTTCCTTTGGTTACAATGCCAGAACGGATGTGTATGAAGACCTGATCCTGGCCGGTGTTATTGATCCCAAGAAAGTGGTTCGGTTTGCCCTGCAGAATGCAGCCAGCGTGGCATCTGTGATGCTTACCACTGAAGCCATGATCGCCGAAAAACCCGAAGAGGGTGGTGCGGGTGCTGGCGGTGGAATGCCTGGTGGCGGCATGGGTGGCATGGGCGGCGGAATGCCCGGCATGATGTAATTTAAATGGGGTGCCATAATACCTTTGCCAAAGTCAAAATTGCTATTTGATTTGATGGATTCCATGGTGTCTCTTTACTCTGTTTGGGTTCACCATATGGATTGAAATTTTACTTAAAATAAAATGGGCAAAGGTGTTGTGTAAGCCTTTTGTATAATAAAAAAGCCCCTGTGCAGATTTGCACAGGGGTTTTTTTGTTTTGGAAGTTACAACCTCTGCTTGACATGACAATGTGTCTAATATAACATTGGCAATGGTTTGAACCTCGCCAACCTAACCCGAATATTTCCGAATATTTACCATCTGTGTCACATGGACGGGACGGCTTGACGGCTGGGAAAATGAACCTGGCTTTTCATAATGTTTGCTGTCTTTTTCAATGCCGGATGCCTCCACAGTGTAAATTTTAATATGGAGTATGATATGAGTCCTGAATCCGCTGGTGTATTCCACATGTTGACCAGTGCTGGTCTGGTGGTTAAGCTTGTGCTGCTGCTGCTGCTCTTTTTTTCCATTACGTCATGGGCCATTATGTTTATTAAGTATCGATATATTCGCAAGGCCCACCACTCTTCGGTGGCTTTTCTTGATCTTTTCTGGCAATGCCGAAACTTGGGGGATGCCTTTGCCCGGGCGCGAGCCCTTAAAGCAAGCCCGGTGGCGCGTTTGTTCATGGCCGGTTATATGGAAATTAAAAAAAATGGTGAGGCAGAGCTTGATCCTGCAACTCCTGCACTAGGCAAGGATGCCATGCCGGGGTTTCAATTGATGGGAAGTGTGAAACGGGCACTGCGACGTTCCATTGATGTGGAGCTTCGTCGTCTGGGGCAATTAGTTCCCTTTCTGGCCACGGCGGGAAACACCGCCCCTTTTATTGGTCTGTTTGGCACGGTGTGGGGCATCATGAACACCTTCCGGGACATTGGCTTGAGACAGTCGGCAAGCCTTGCGGTGGTGGCTCCGGGTATCTCCGAAGCCCTCATTGCCACGGCAGCTGGCCTTGCCGTGGCCATTCCGGCGGTGATTTCCTACAATTATTTCATCACCCGGATTCGTGTGCTGGATTCTGAGCTCCAGGGATTTGCAGCAGATTTTTTAAATTTGATTGAGCGTGACATTCAACGTAATAAGGGGGCATGATGCAGTCAAATTTCAATCACGATGAACTGGTTTCCGAAATTAATGTCACCCCTTTTGTGGATGTGATGCTGGTATTGCTGATTATTTTCATGGTGACCGCCCCCATGCTGGTCCAGGGCGTGGATGTGAATCTTCCCAGGACCGCAGCGGCCCCTTTGGAGGAAAAGGTTGACCATCTGGTGGTTTCCATCAGGAAGGATGGCCAGGTTTACCTCAACGAACAGGCGGTTGGGGTGGAGTATCTCACCCGCAAGCTGGAGTTGATCCTGGTTGATATGGGCGCCCGGGATGTCTATCTCAGGGCAGACAAATCGGTTCCTTATGGCCGGGTGGTGGACATCATGGCCCGGATCAAAAAGGCCGGAGTTACCTCCCTTGGCATGGTAACGCTTCCAGAAGTCGATGAAGCGTCCTGATTTTACGCCATGAAACCCTTTAATACCACAGCCTCAAATCAGAGGATCCCACGGAATACCAAAGAGACACACAGCCAGTTTAATCCCTTGCTGTTCGGAGTTTCTTTGGTGGTTCACCTTATTGTATTTTCTGTTTTTTTTCTCATCCAGAGTCTTGCGCCTCCCCCACCCGTGGATCTTCCCATGGTAAGGGTAAATCTGGTGTCTCTTGGTGAGCTTGATCTGCTTGAGGAATCCTCCCCGGAAGTGCCCATCGATGTGCCGGATGAAACGGTGGAGACATCGTTGCCTGATGAGGCATTGGTGGAGCCCGTGCCCCCGGAACTCCCTGGGGTGGTTGTGTCGGAGAAAATTCTTGAGCCTGCCCTGTCAACACCGGTGGTGTCATCCCCAGAACCCGTGGTGGAAGTTCCCGTTAAAATTCCCCTGGTTAAGAAAAAAGTCATTGTGAAAAAAGTCATTGTGAAAAAAAAGGTGCCCCCGCCCCGGAAACCGGCCCCTTTAAAACCGGAGGTTCCCCGGAAAAAGGTGTCATTGAAGAAAAAAACCTATCGCCCGGAAAAGGTGCTTGCCAGTGCCAAAAAACAGATGGCGCAATCGGTGAAAAAACAGGAAAAAAGTTCCCTTGATACGGCGTTGAAACGGTTACGCAAAAAGGTGGCTGCCCAGGGCAGTAAACGCGGTGGCATGTTTGGTACCAATGGGACCAGTATGACAGGTAATGGTAAAAAGACCCGGGCCATTGATCTTTATAATCTTGAATTGATGTATCGGATACAGCAGAACTGGGCCTTTAACTTTCAGCTTGCCGGAGGTAAGGACACAAGCGAAGTGCGGATTCTCATCAAAATTTTAAAATCGGGACATATCAGGGATATCTGGTTTGAAACTCGTTCTGGAAATCGTTTGCTGGATGAATCTGCCCTGAAGGCAGTGAAAAAATCCGATCCCCTGTCACCCCTGCCAGGGGGGTATGATTCCTATGATGTGGGGTTGATTTTTACGCCGTCCGGGTTAATGTAGTGCCGGGACAACCTGGGTTGATGATGTGGTAATGGCCTGAAAAGAGATACCTGTTCGGGTTGGTAATATAAATGTTTGGCCAGTGCCCCATATTCGTTTGTTTGGGACTGCGATGCTATGTGAGCAGGTCAAAATGGGCGTGAATATGGGGTGCTGGCCAAACATTTACGAAAAGAGGAGAGGATACATGGCAAGCAGTGGTGGGAAAATTCTGAAATATGGTAAACGGTTTTTGGCGTCCGGGATCATCGCTGTATGGCTCTTTGCGCCCATGCCGCTTTGCGCGGGTCAGCATACCTATATTAATATAAAAGATCCCTTTATCCGGAAGGTCCCCCTGGCCGTGCCGGCATTCAAGCCCTTGTCCGGCACCGAGGCCGAATCCCTCCATGGAAAAATGGCCCGGAAGATTCTGGTGGAGGGGGTGGCCTTCACCGGTTACATTGATGTGATGGATTCAGCCACTTTTCTGGAAAAGCCTGTCGTCTCCGGAATCACCGCTGCAAATCTTCATTTTAAAAAGTGGACCCGCATAGGCGCAGAGCTTCTTGTCACCGCTGGCATTGTTGAACAGCAGGGAACTATTCGTCTGGAGATGCGGCTTTTTGATCCTTTTAAAGAAAAATTGGTGGTGGGAAAGGTGTATACGGGAAGGGTATCGGACCTTCGGACCATGATCCATCGGTTTTGTGGAGAAATTAGTCTTTATCTCACCGGGAAGCGGGGGGTTTTTGGCAGTCGCATTGTGTTTGTTTCCCGTGTGGGGGAAAACAAGGAGATCTTTGTCAGTGATTTTGACGGATATGGCCCCCGGCAGGAGACCCATCATGGGAGTATTACCCTCTCCCCTTCTCTTTCCCAGGACGGCCAGTGGCTGGCATATACCTCCTATGTGAATGGAAAGCCGGATATTTTTGTTCAGAATTTGAAAACCCGTACGAAAACCACCATTGCGTTCAAGGGGATGAATATCACGCCGGGCTGGGTGCCAGGTAAATTTGAACTTGTGGCCACCTTAAGCCTTGACGGAGATCAGGAAGTTTATCTGCTTTCCGGCAAGGGTGAAATTCTCAAACGCCTGACCCGAAGCTGGGGGATTGATGTCTCGCCCCGGATTTCCCCAGATGGCAGGAAGCTTGCCTTTGTGTCCCGCCGGGGGGGGACTCCCCAGATTTATGTTAAAAACCTTGATACCGATGGGGTGATGCGGGTGAGCTTCCAGGGCAGATACAACACCTCTCCGGCGTGGTCCCCATCAGGGGATAAACTTGCCTATGTGGGTATTGTGAAAAATAAAATTGATATTTATATCACTGGTTTTGACGGGGCTGCCCCCATGCAGCTCACCCGTGACCAGGGAGACAATGAAGATCCCTCCTGGTCTCCGGATGGGGGCTTTATTGTCTTTTCTTCCACCCGGGAGGGGGCTTCAAAAATTTATGTGATGACGGCCCGGGGAAGTGAGGCAAGGCGTTTGGTCAATCTGCCCGGTGCCCAAACCGACCCCCAATGGTCCCCCGGGGGGGGGATGTAAGTGTCTGAAATTTATCCTGTAGCACCGAAGATAGAAAATGGTATTAAGCCGCCCGTTGGAGGGGCTCTGCTGAGGCTGTATTTTCTTATAAAACTGCCACGGGCAGACCGTATTGGGGACCTTGGCCTGCCCACAACAAATGTTTGAAATTCTTCCTGGTTTGCCGGGATTTTCTTATAAAAACTCATAAAGGAGACGATATGAAAAAACGAGTGATGCGGAATCTGGTGATGGTGATGATGGTTGCAGGCCTTGCCTTGACAGTGTCCTGTGCCAAAAAAAATGTGATGGTAGATCCGGCGGATTTGACACAGAAGACAGGTGAAATTTCCGCTGAAGAGGCCGCGCGCATGGCGGCCCAGGAAAAAGAAAAGGCTCTGGCTCAACAGCGTCTTCGTGAGGAGACCATGAAGGAAAACGCCGCCCAGGTGGCAGCCATGGCAGTTCGGGAAAGTCGGGAAAACTTTGAAAACCAGGATGTTTTGTTTGGGTATGACAGCGCCGTACTCTCTGCCGAAGCCCGTTATCTTTTAAAAGAAAAGGCCCGGTGGCTTGAAGTCAATGCCGGTAATAATATTGTGGTCCAGGGTCATTGTGATGACCGGGGAACCACAGAGTACAATCTGTCCCTGGGAGATCAGCGGGCCATTGCAGCAAAGTCTTTTCTCATGAATATGGGGATCTTGGGGAGTCGAATTATCACCATCAGTTATGGTGAGGAAAAACCCCTTGATTCCGGATATGGAGAGGCAGCCTGGAGTAGAAATCGACGCGCTCATTTTGTGATTTTGTAAAGGAAGGGTATGATGGCCAAGTGTGTTTTTCAGATTTTTTTGCTGGGTCTTCTGGCAATGGTGTCAGGGTGTGTGTCAGATCAGGATATGGTTGTCCTTAACAATCGGGTGTATTCCCTTGAAATGGACAATGCCCGGCATTTGGAAAAGCAGAAGACCTACGATCGGAAGCTGAACAAAGAGTTTGCGGAAATAACGGGACGTGTGGGTACCAATGATCGCATGACCCGGGAAAAATATGCTGAAATAAATGCCCTGTTGGATGGATTCCGGGATGAAATCAGGGTGTTGGCAGGGCGCATGGAAACCCTTGAGTTTCTCATTGGCCGGGATGGGGGAGCCCCCACGGCCACAGCCTCCAACGAACTCAAGCGCCTGGATACCGCCATTTCTCGAAACTATCAGCGGGTGATGGTTCTGGAGGCCCATTTGGGCATGGAGCCTACGGACAGCACTTCCAGTGCGCCGATCACCGACAAGTCAGATGCCAGTGAGGCAGGGATGTATACAGCGTCCAAAACCCTTCTGGACAACGGTGATAACAAGGGAGCCAGAAAAGGGTTTGAAACATTTATTAAAACTTTTTCCGATTCTGTCAACGCCGATAATGCACAGTTTTGGATTGCTGACAGTTATTACCGGGAAAACTGGTATGAAAAGGCCATTCTGGAATATCAAAAGGTTATTGAAAATTATTCCTCCGGAAACAAGGTGCCTGCTGCTTTATTAAAGCAGGGGTATGCCTTTGCAAATCTGGGGGAAAAGGGTAATGCCCGTTTGATCTTAAAGGAGTTGATTCGTAAATATCCCGGCACCAGTGAAGCAAAAATTGCCAAGGGAAAGCTGGGGGCCCTCAAATAGAGGCGCGGATCACTTCCATGGGAATGATAGGATGATCAAGGTAGTGGGTATAGACCCAGGACTTGCCGGTACCGGCATTGGGATGGTGCAGGGTCAGGGTGCCACCCTGTCAGGCTATGAATTCGGCAGCATTAAAACCACACCGGAACAATGCCTTGTGGAGCGACTGGAGATCATCTATTCTCGGACCCTTGCCTATCTGTGCCGTCAGAAACCAGATCTTGTTGTGATTGAAGATATTTTTTCCATGGGAAAATATCCGGCATCGGGGATTACCCTGGGAAAGGTCACTGGCGTGTTGTTGCTGGCCGCAGGGCGGGCTGGATCACGGGTGCAGGAGATCCAGGTGCGCGAAGCCAAAAAAGTGGTCACCGGCAGTGGAGCTGCGGATAAATATCAGGTGGAACGATCGGTGCGGAATCTGCTGTCCCATGAAGGGGTCATCCGGCCTTTTCACGCCTCGGATGCCCTGGCCCTGGCCCTGGCCGGATTTTTCAGGAAAAATTGGGGCTGATTACACTTCTTGTGCTTGGCTCTAACTGGCAAAAAGGCTATGGTATAAACACCTGCCACAACGAAAGTTAAAAATGGAACCATGCCGGGGGCTCTGCTGTCGGTACTTTAATGCTGTGTTATCTTAATAAAAAGGTAACTATTTAGATAGCACCCCAGAATTGGGAAAACCATTGCTCAGTATCTGCCTACCCGTGCCCCCATCGCCTAATCAGGACTTCGAAGCATACTATTGCTATTCGAGAAGGCCTGAATGGGTGAAGATGGGGTACTGATGAACAGATACATAAAAAGAAAGTTAAAGATGATCGGATACATGGAAGGAAAAATTTTAAGAACCGCCGAAGAGGGCATTCTCATGCTGGTGGGGGGGGTGGGATATGAGATTGTCCTGCCCCTTTTTGTGCTTGAAAATATTAAAAAACACCCCCCCGAAGAGACGGTCTCTTTGTTTATCTATTATAACCAGACAGAACGGCAGCCCCGGCCGGTGCTCATCGGTTTTGAGTCTGAGACGGAAAAGGCTTTTTTTCAGCTTTTTATTTCCGTGGATGCCATTGGGCCCTTAAAAGCAGTGAAAGCCATGGATCGACCCGTGTCAGACATTGCCCGGGCCATTGAAAATCGGGATGAAAAGATGCTGGCCACTTTAAAGGGCATTGGCAAACGCACGGCCCAGAAAATTATTGCAGCCCTCCATGGCAAGGTGTCAATGTTTGTGACACATGCTGCCGGAGAGTGCCCGGGGGATGTCCCGGGAATGTCTGCCCCGGAAGGGGGCATTTCCGACCAGGTATCGGCCCAGGTGGTGGACGTGCTGGTTCAGCAACTGGGATATGTTGCCCCCATTGCCCGGAAGATGGTGAGCCTTGCCATAGCCGAAACCCCTGACATGTCGACACCGGAAGAGCTGTTTGATGCAGTGATAAGGAGAGCTGGCTCATGACATCGGATGATGATATTATTGCCTTTAGCTCTGCGGAAAAATCCCTTGTTTCCTCGGAGGTCCACCCCGTGGACCGAGAGATTGACGTGAATGTGCTGCGGCCCCGGCGGTTCGCTGACTATGTGGGCCAGGCAGAAACCGTTGAAACCCTTAAAATTGCCATTGCCGCCGCCAGAATCCGGGGAGAATCCCTGGACCATGTGCTGCTCCATGGTCCCCCGGGTCTTGGCAAGACCTCCATGGCCCATATTATTGCCACGGAAATGGGGGCCGGGGTGACCATTACATCGGGACCGGCTTTGGAAAAAGGGGGGGATCTTCTGGGGATGCTCACCAATCTTGGGGAGGGAGATTTCCTTTTCATTGATGAGATCCATCGGATTCCCAAGACCGTTGAGGAATTCCTCTACCCGGCCATGGAGGATTTTGCCGTTGATTTTGTCTTTGACAAGGGGATGCATGCCCGAAGTCACAGATATCAGCTCAAGCAGTTTACCCTGGTGGGGGCCACCACCCGGGTAGGGTTGCTCTCTTCCCCCCTGCGGGATCGGTTCGGGTTGTTTCGAAACTTTGATTTTTATGAACTGGAAGATCTGATCACCATCGTTAAACGATCGGCGGATTTACTTAATGTTGCAATGACCCATGGCGGGGCAGTGGAGCTGGCCACCCGTTCCCGGGGAACCCCCCGTATTGCCAATCGATTGTTAAAAAGGGTGAGGGATTATGCCCAGGTCAAGGCCCAGGGGGAGGTAACCCCGGAAACGGTCCAGGCGGCATTGCGGCTTGAAGGGGTGGATGAGATGGGGCTTACCCCCCTGGATCGCAATTATCTGAACACCATTATTAAATTTTACCGGGGCGGTCCTGTGGGCATTGAGGCCGTGGCTGCAACACTCCAGGAGGAGACCGATACCCTGGTGGATGTTGTGGAACCCTATCTTTTAAAAACCGGTCTGCTGCTGCGCACCTCAGCTGGCAGAAAGGCATCTGCAAAGGCCCATGAGCATCTGGGTATGCCCTTCCAGCGGGAGTTGTTCTGACTCAAATAGGCCTTGACATTTTCCGGAAAATGGGTTAGTTAGTTCGAATTATTTTATAAACAGGAGTGTAGAAAATTGAAAAAATATACATATAGTGCAAAACGATCGGATAATCCCGAAAATTGGTGCGTTATTGACGCCAGCGACAAGGTGCTGGGTCGTATCGCCTCAGAGGTTGCGTCCCGGATCAGGGGAAAACGAAATCCCCTTTATACCCCCCATGTGGATATGGGTGACTGGGTGATTGTCATTAATGCTCATAAGATACGCCTCACAGGCAACAAGTGGGATCAAAAGGTTTACTATCGTCACACGGGTTACACCGGTGGGATAAAAGCCACCAGCGTCAAGGAGCTTCTGGAAAAAAGCCCTGAAGATATTCTTCGAAAAGCGGTGCGGGGCATGCTTCCCAAAAACAGATTGGGGCGGAAGCTCAATGGCAAGCTTTATGTTTATGCCGGAGAGGAGCATCCCCATGCTGCACAGAAACCAGAAGTCGTTGAATTATAATTTAAGTACAAATAAGGGACGGTAGTTATTTTATGGAGAATGAAAAAATATATTACGCAACTGGCAAGCGTAAGAGTGCTATTGCCAAAACATGGTTAACGCCGGGAAGTGGCAAAATAACCGTAAACAATAGAAGCCTTGAAGATTATTTTCTTCACCTTGATGCACGGAAGATCCTGGAATCTCCCCTGCTCCTGACACAAAATACAGATGTCTTTGATATTAACATCAAAGTACTGGGTGGTGGCATCATGGGTCAGGCCGGTGCCGTGAGGCACGGTATCACAAAAGCCCTTCTCATGGCGGACCCGGATCTAAGGGCCATGCTGAAAAAAGCCGGGTATCTTACCCGGGACTCCCGGATCAAAGAGCGTAAAAAATATGGTCAGAAGGGTGCCAGGGCCAATTACCAGTTCTCTAAAAGGTAGGCATTGGTTCAAATGGATTTTCAGGAGCAGGCAGGTATTTACTGTCGGCTCCTTTTTTTTTCGAAAAAATAACCAAGTGACCAACAGGGCCATCCCCCTCTATTTAACCCATGAAAACATTTCTCTTTTACGACATCGAAACCACCGGTCTGAATACGGCCTTTGACCAAATTCTCACCTTTGCGGCTATTCGTACAGACCTCAGGTTAAAAGAAATTGAACGAACCTCAGTGGTGGTTCAATTACGTCCGGATGTGGTGCCATCCCCCGGCGCTTTTGTGACCCATCGCCTCTCCCTGGCATCGTTGATGAAGGGAGATGGTGAGTATGATGCGGCCCGGCGTATCCACAAATTGGTCAACTCGCCAGGTACTATCAGTCTGGGATACAACACCCTGGGGTTTGACGATGAATTTTTACGGTTTACCTTTTATCGGAATCTTCTGGACCCTTACAGCCATCAATACGCCAATGGCTGCTCCCGCATGGATATTCTTCCCCTGGCGGTTCTTTATCGACTGTTTGCTCCCCTGGATATCCACTGGCCAGAACATAATGGCAAGCCCAGCATGAAACTGGAACTCATCAGCAGGGACAACGCGCTGGTGACATCCGGGCGTGCCCATGATGCCATGGTTGATGTGGAGGCCACCCTGGCCCTGGCCCAACGGCTTTTTGTCCGGCGGGAAATGTGGGACTATTGCCGGACATTTTTCAACAAGGCCGAGGAACCCACACACATGGGGCGCCTTGAGCAACAAAAAATAGGGCAGGTGGGTACCTTTTGTCTGGGAATAATGGTGTCTCTCTCCTTTGGTGCCAAACGCAACTACATGGCCCCGGTGCTGGGCATTGGTCCTTCCCGGGTGTATGGCAATCAAACCTTGTGGTTGCGCCTGGATTCCAAGGGGTTGCCCGGAGGGGAGGGCAAAGCAGATGATCCTGCCACTGTTTTTATCATTCGGAAAAAAAAGGGGGAACCCCCCATTGTGCTGCCCCCCCTGGATCGTTTCTGGAGCCGGTTATCCCCTGAACAGCAGACCAAGGCCCATGGGAGCATGGATGCTCTTGCCCGGCACCCTGAATGGTTTGAGGGATTTATTGAATATCATAAGGATTATGTTTATCCCGTTGTACCGGATCTGGATGCAGATGCCAGCCTGTACCAGGATGGCTTTTTTTCATCCACGGAAAAAAAAGAGATGATGGCTTTTCACCATTTGGCCCCCCACCGGCGGATGGCCTGTGTGGAAAAAATGAAGAGCCCCCGGATAAAACTCCTTGCCGCCCGGATACTGTTTCGTAATTATTTTAATACGGAGCCGTCGGAGGTCTCTCTGGAAAAAATTGGGTTTGATGAAAAATATTACATGGAACGTATTCGCAATGTCCAGGGGTGTCCCATAAAAGGGTTTAGGAATGACACCCGTTATGGGGTGGCGCAGGCCCTGAAGGAGATTGCAGATTGTCTGGCGGGTGGGGATGTAAAGAAATTTGATGATGAGCAAATTGCCTTGCTAAAGGAAATTGATCGGCACATCCGGGCCATGTGAGTCAACAGGGATTCATTCTGTCTGTGGAATTGTATTGGAGATAAAAACACTGGGACTGCTTAGTTGTATGGCGGTTTACGGTGGTAAGATGGGGAAGGGGCTGTATTCAGGTGGGCAGTAACCCGAATACAGCAGTGGGGTAAGTCAGACCTATTTTACAGCGTCTTTTAATGCTTTTCCAGGGATGAACTTGGGCACATTTCGGGCAGGAATGTCAATCTCGGCTCCTGTCTGGGGATTTCTTCCCTTTCGGGCCTTTCTTTCGGTTGCCTTAAAAGTGCCAAATCCCACAAGGGTGACTGTCTCTTTTTCCGCAAGGGCATCGGTAATGGTGGAAAGTGCGCAGTCCACGGCTGCCTGGGCTTCTTTTTTACTACTGAGTACTTCAGCTACTTTGTTAATGAGGTCGCCTTTATTCATATCTTTTTACTCCTTAATTTGCAAATTGTCACCATGGTGCATGGAGGATTATCAATTTGCGGTCAATGGTATTGGGTTGTGCGGTCGGTTCTATATGCAAAATACATAATTATGGTTTTTTTGTGACTTCTGACCGTGGATGGGCTGGCCATGAACTGTCTTAAGTGCCTTGTAAGTACCGTGGTTGCGGTATTTGTGTCAAGAACTTAATTGTCTGTCCCAGTAAAATATCGCAGGGCTGTCCCCCGGTAAAACCAGGGGTTAATAAAGGTATCCCGGCGGGGTAAAAGATCCGGGTACGAGTTTTTTAATAGACATTATACCGATCTTTGTTTAAAAGATCAATTTTATTGAATTCTATAAAAGTAAATTTCTCTATTAAATCAGTAAATTATGAAAAATAGATACACTGTTTAATGAATCAGGCCAAAATACCATTGGATGAGTTCTTTTCCTTTGAAAATATAGGCAATGGCACCCATGGACAGGTAAGGGCCAAAGGGAATTCTCAACCGAGGGGTGATGCTTTTTTTTATGACCATGACAACACATCCGGCAAGGGTACCCAGAACGGATCCGGCAAACAGGGTGAACAATACCCCCGGCCAGCCAATGGCAGCACCGATCATGGCCAGAAGCTTGATGTCGCCACCGCCCATGCCCTCTTCTTTTCGGATAAAATGGTAAAGCATGGCCACCCCGTAAAGGGAACCGCCACCCATGAGGATGCCTGTCAGGGAGGCTTTCCATGGATGATACCCCATTAAGACGGATGCCAGGGCAAAAAGGGGAATGCCGGGAAGTGAGATGATGTCTGGGATGATTTGAAAATCATAATCAATAAAGGAGATCACAATAAGAGTGCACACAAAGGCGAACCAGACACCGCCCTGGGCCGTGATGCCGAATTGGGCTACCGTGGCCATGGCTGCCAATGCCGTCAGGGTCTCCACGGCAGGGTATCTCATGGAAAAAGGGGCGTGACAGTGGTGGCAGCGTCCCCGGAGGAGGATATAACTTACAATGGGGATGTTGAGATAAAAGGGGATGCCATGGGAGCACGCCGGGCAGGATGAACCGGGAAAGAGGATGGATTTTCCCTGGGGAATCCGGTAAATACATACATTGAGAAAGCTTCCCACACAGGCACCGAACATAAAGGCCATGAGAGGTGCAGTATATGGGGGCAGGACGTCTGGGATCATGGCAACAATCCTTGGGTTGGGGTGACAATGCATTGGGTGGTCCGGACAAAATGACCGGACCCCATCCCTTCATTTAGAAAAAAAATCAGCCGGTGTCAATAGATCTCTACTATTAAAAAAGTATGCTTCCACCGTTGTAAAGGGGAAAAAATGCTTTATTGTTAAGGTCTGATTGATATTATATATGCAATAAAAAGGAGTTCAAATGGCGGAAACCGATATGGACGATCTTATTGAAATAATAGAAAAAGAGACGGATATAAGTGAAATACCCACCACCCTTCCCATGATGCCGGTGAGGGATGTGGTGGTGTTTACAGATATGTTGATTCCTTTGTTTGTGGGAAGGGAAAAATCCATCAAGGCGGTGGAGGCAGCCGCCGACAGTGATCGTTATCTTTTTATGTGCGCCCAAAAGGTGTCCGATGATGAAAATCCTGGAAAAGGGGATGTGTATCATCTGGGAACCGTGGGGCGGATACAAAAAATGTTAAAGCTCCCCGACGGTCGGATCAAGGCCCTGATACAGGGGATCAGCAAGGCCCGGGTGGTTAAATTTAAAAAGCAGAAACCCTGGTTCCAGGTGCAGGTGGAGATGGTGGAAGACAAGGACATCGACACCGTTGATATTAAAATTGAAGCCCTCATGCGAAATGTCCGGGAGAGCAGTGAAAAAATTCTGGCTTTACGTGGGGAGGTGTCCGGGGATGTGGGGATGATTCTTGAGCAGATTGAATCCCCGGGAAAGCTTGCAGATCTGGTGGCATCAAATTTGAGGCTGAAGGTTGAAGATGCCCAGAACCTTTTGGAAACCATTGACCCTGCCCAACGACTTTTAAGGGTGAACGACCTTCTGGCCCGGGAGGTGGAGCTGTCTGCCGTACAGGCCAAGATTCAGACCAATGTCAAGGATGAGATTTCCAAAACCCAACGGGATTATTATCTCAGGGAGCAGGTCAAGGCCATCCATCAGGAACTGGGTGAGAATGATGAGAAAATTGCTGAGGTAAAGGAGTACAGCCAGAAGATCAAGAAAGCCAAAATGCCGGAACAATGTCATAAAGAGGCATTAAAGCAGCTCAAGCGCCTTGATCAGATGCATCCAGATTCCTCGGAGGCCTCCATTATCCGGACCTATCTTGACTGTATTGTGGAAATGCCCTGGGATAAATCCACCAAGGATTTTCTTAACATTGAAAAGGCGTCCCAGGTGTTGGAAAGGGATCACCACGGCCTGGAAAAAGTCAAGGAGCGCATTCTGGAATACCTGAGTGTCCGGAAACTCAATCCGTCCATGAAGGGGCAGATTATCTGTTTTGCAGGCCCTCCCGGGGTGGGTAAAACTTCCCTTGGGCAGGCCATTGCCAAGGCCATGAAACGAAAGTTTGTGCGGATTTCCCTGGGAGGAATCCGGGATGAGGCGGAGATCCGGGGACACAGAAGAACCTATATCGGTGCCATGCCCGGTAGAATTCTCCAGGGGCTTCGTCAGTGCGGTAGCAATAATCCGGTGTTTATGCTGGATGAAATTGATAAGTTAGGCAATGATTTCAGGGGGGATCCCTCCTCGGCTCTGCTGGAGGCTCTGGACCCCGAGCAGAACACCGAATTCAGTGACCATTACCTTAATATGCCCTTTGATCTTTCCAAGGTGCTTTTTGTCCTCACCGCCAATGTCATTGACACCATTCCATCGGCCCTGCTGGACCGCATGGAGGTCATTGAAATTTCCGGATACACCCGGGAGGAAAAGGCTGTGATTGCCGAACGACATCTTTTCCCTCGTCAGCTCCGGGAAAACGGGTTGATCCGTCGCTCCATCACCATCACCTCCGGGGCCATGGATACAATTATTTCCCAGTATACCATGGAGGCAGGGCTTCGAAATCTGGAACGAAAATTGGGGGCCATCTGTAGGAAGATTGCCAGAAAGATTGCAGAAGGACAAAAGGGCAAATTTCAGGTGACCAAGGCGGCGCTGCAGAAATATCTGGGCCCTCCGGTGTTTCAACCGGAACTGGACCAGGAGGAGAGTCAGGTGGGTCTGGTCACTGGCCTTGCCTGGACCGAAGCGGGGGGAGAACCCCTTTACATTGAAGTATCCCTGTGCCATGGCAAGGGGGAACTCACGGTGACAGGACAGATCGGGGATGTCATGCAGGAGTCGGCCCGGGCTGCATTTACCTACATTAAGGCAAATATGGATGCCCTGGGGATTCCCAAGGAAGACTTTGAGACCAAGGATATTCATATCCATGTTCCGGCCGGAGCCATTCCCAAGGACGGTCCTTCTGCGGGCATTTCCATGGCCACGGCCCTTATCTCCGCCTTCACCGGAAAAATTGTGAACAACAAGGTGGCCATGACCGGGGAAATCACCCTCAGAGGTCGGGTACTTCCCATTGGCGGTCTCAAGGACAAGGCCCTGGGTGCCCTCCGGGCGGGGATTAAGACCATTGTAATTCCCGAAAAAAACAAAAAGGACCTCCAGGACCTTCCAGCCGGGGTGAGAAGGAAAATCAAGTTTATTCCGGTGCGGGATCTGGACCAGGTTCTTGAAGTTGCTTTTATTGACCCTGGTGAGGAATCATAGGGAGAAGACTATTTTATGAAAATACTTGCCGTGGATACGACGGAACAGGGGTGTAGCATTGCCCTTGTAAATGATGGCATTCCGGTGTGTGAGCGGTATGTCGCCGGGTTGAAAAATCATGCCGTCACCTTTTTGCCCCTGGTGGAAAAAATGCTCACAGAGGATGCCGGACAGACACTTGATGAGCTCGACGGCTTTGTGGTGTCCCGGGGGCCGGGCAGTTTCACCGGCCTTCGCATTGGTCTTAGCATGGTCAAAGGTCTTGCCTTGGCCACGGGGAAACCCGTGGCAGGTATTTCCAGTCTGGACGGCATTGCCTGGCGCATGAGCCACGCATCCCTGCCGGTGTGTGCTATGCTGGATGCCCGGCGGGGGGAGGTGTATTGTGCCCTGTATCAATTTAAAAACGGTGTATTGATTTCCAAGGGGGAAGAGATGGTGGTGTCTCCGGAAGGCGTTCTGGCCATGGCCGGTGACACGGCCCTGTTTGTGGGGTCCGGGGCCGTGGCCCATGCCCGGCACCTCACCCGGGAGTTGGGATCAGGGGCTGTTTTTGCCCCGGAATTTCAGAATTCTGTCAGTGCCATGGCTCTGGCCCATGTTTTTTTCCATGATCCCCATGGGTACCTTAAAGATCCCGTTGCCCTGGTGCCGGTTTACCTTCGACGCTCCGATGCTGAGATTAATTATTGCAAAGATAAATGACCCTTGCTTGGTCCCTCCAGGGTTTGGGGCTAAAAATACAATTTCGGCTTCCCTCCCGGGGAGTGTTGACAACCCTTATGACGTCTGTTAGTATCATGTTTTTTTGCTTTATAATGGGAAGATGTCCCCCATGCAAAGGGATATGAAGATGGATGCCAGCCCCCCTGGGCTAAAGCGTCTATTCAGACAGGGGATATCGTAAAACCTATTATAAATATGAGGACAAAAGTATGAAAAATATGGAATGGCCAGATAAAGCAGGTTTTATTATTGCTGCCCCTGGCTTTAAATATATTGGCATCACGGGTGTGATCGCTGTGCTTGCCATGGGACTTGGCGGATATATTCCCGGGGGACTTGCCGTTTGTTTGTTTGCTTTTGTCTGCTGGTTTTTCCGTGATCCTGAACGGAAGATTCCCCCAGAATCTCATGCCCTTGTGTCCCCGGCCGACGGTAAGGTTATCAGTATAGAAACCATTGAAAACTCCACGGTTGTCAACGGATCATGCATTCGGGTGTGTATTTTCATGAATGTGTTTAATGTCCATGTGAACCGGGTGCCCATGGATGGGGTGGTGGAAAAAGTTACCTATTTTCCTGGGAAGTTTTTTAATGCCTCTCTGGATAAGGCCTCGGAGTACAATGAACGCAATGCTCTGGTCATTAAAACCCCCCAGGGATCGGTTTATGGGGTGGTACAGATTGCAGGGCTTATTGCCAGACGTATTGTGTGCCGGGTACAGCCCGGGGACCGTCTGGAGCGGGGCCGGCGATATGGCATGATACGCTTTGGTTCCCGTCTGGATCTTCATCTGCCCCTGGATACGGGTATTTCCGTGACCCTGGGACAAAAAGTCAGTGCCGGGTCATCCATTGTGGGCTACCTCAGCCAGGAGCAGGGAAAATAACAGTGATCTGGGACCTGCTTTTAAGTTTGCCCATCCTGCCACACACCGTTGATTAACCGGGAAGAGACCTGTTGTCACTGAAATACCCCGGGAGGGATTGCGGGGAAAGGCTTTTTGATTTTTGATCCCTGGACCTGAATTTTAGTTTTTTTCTGCCTTATCGTGGTACATCTGTTATGCGGTAAGGCGTTTTTTTTGATGAAGAAATGGAGATAATAAACGTTGGAGCAGATACCAATCACCGTTGAGGGGTATAAAACCCTTAAAGCGGAACTTGAAAGATTAAAAACCATTGAACGACCGGAAAATATCAAGGCCATAGAAACGGCCAGGGCCCATGGTGATCTTTCTGAAAATGCGGAGTTTGATGCGGCCAAGGATCGGCAGTCCTTTCTTGAGGGTAGAATTGGCGAGTTGGGCTATAAACTTGCCAGCGCCAAGGTGATTGATCCGGATACAGTGGCCAAAGATTGCGCCCGGTTTGCATCCCGGGTATTGCTTGAAAACCTTGATTCGGAAGAAAAGGTTGAATATATGCTGGTGGGTCAGGAGGAGTCGGACATCGACAAGGGGCGTATCTCCATCTCATCTCCCCTGGGAAAGGCCTTAATTGGTAAAAAGCCCGGTGATGAAGTGTTTCTCCAGGCTCCCGGTGGTAAAAGAAGTTATGAGATTATCGATATTTTGTAATACCTTTTGTTGTATGTTTGATATGAAAAAGTGATTAATGGGTTCTGGGTTCTGGGTTCT
>JASFYZ010000264.1:0-5777 GCA_045046665.1 Desulfobacterium sp. | reverse complement strand
TGGAAAGAAAGGTCTGGAGGGGGGGCACCATCTCCTTGAATTGGGTAAAAACCAACACCCGTTCCCGTTTGGCATGGATGGTATCACAGATTTCGCCCAATCGCACAAATTTTCCACTTTCTGCGGGGACAAAATCCCCTGTGCCAAGGTATTGATCCGGGTGGTTGCAGATCTGTTTGAATTTCATGAGGGCAGAAAGGACAAGCCCCTTTCTCTGGATGCCGTCATCGGCATTTTCCAGGCGTTTTTCAATCTCTCGGACAAAGTCGATGTAGAGCACCCGTTGTTTTTTGGACAGCTCTGGAAAGGTGCGCATCTCCACCTTGTCCGGCAGTTCCGGGGCGATGCGTTTGTCGGTTTTCATCCGTCTCAAAATATAGGGGGTTACCACCTGTTTTAATCGAGCATACCCTGCCGGTTCTTTTTTCAGTTTTTTTGAAAATGCTTTAAATTCCGTCATATTGCCCAAAAGGCCGGGGTTCATAAAGTCAAACAGGGACCAGAGATCGGATAATGCATTTTCAATGGGGGTTCCGGTCATGGCGATCCGGGTATCGGCGTGGAGCAATTTTACTGTCTTGGATTGCCGGGTGGAGGGGTTTTTTATGGCCTGGGCTTCATCCAGAATCAAGGATCTCCAGTGAAAATCCTGGAGGGAGTTGTTGCGCTGGATCATGGCGTAGGTGGTGATGATGAGATCAAAATTTTCCCATGCTGGGGGCTTTTTGTTGCGTTGCCCTGGTTTTTTGTATCCAGGATGGGCCATGAAATAGCCAAGATCCGGGAAAAACCGGTTAATTTCTCCTTCCCAGTTGGATAGAAGAGATGCGGGTAGCACCAGCAGGGAGGTTTTGCCCGGTTCTCTGGCCTTTAAGGTGCTTAAAAAAGCGAGCACCTGGATGGTTTTTCCAAGGCCCATGTCATCGGCCAGGCAGGCCCCAAATCCCAGGCTGTCCAGAAAGGCCAGCCAGTTTAACCCCCTTTGCTGGTAGGGGCGAAGGGTGGCCAGAAAATTTTTAGCAGGCTTGATCTTTGTTATACGTTCCGGGTTTTTAAGGGTGGAAAACACCTGTTCCAGCCATTCCCCATTGCCGATTTTAAGGTCCGGGAGAAGCGTGTCAGCAGAACCGGTGAGACGATGGGGGTGAAGTTGCAGCTGAAGGGCCTCAAAGATGGAAAATTCCCGGTTTTCCACAAGCCCCATGGCGGTTTCATAGGCATGAAGCAGTTTTTGCAGCCGCTCCTGATCCACTTCGATCCATCGGTTTTTAATCCTGGCAAGTCCCTGGGTCTGATTTAGCAGAATCTTTATCTCATCCTCGGTGAGGGGATCTTCCCCAAGGAAAAGGGCAACATCAACGGTGACAAGGGCGTCAATTCCCACAACAGAGGGCGGTTTGCCCCCAAGGCTGATCTTCAGGGATGGGGTTGCGGCTTTCTTTTTCCACCAGTCGGGAATGCGACAGATGATGCCAGCGTGTTCGAAGGATTCCAACTGCTTTAAAAACTCAAAGGCTTCCCCGGCATCCCAGGCAAGGTGGTGAAAAAGTTCTCCTGAGTCCAGAAGTGTCTTTAAAAGAGGGCTTGATTTTGCAGCGGCATGGACGGTGGTCAAGAGTTCCAGCAGCTGTTCCGGGTCGTCCTGGTGGGCCTCCAGTGCCCAGTGAAGGGGGCGGTGTTTTCCTGGATTTGTGGCTTCCGGGGTGTAGGTGGCAAGGAACTGGAAGGGCAGGGCATCGTCCTTTCGTTCCACCAAATGAAAATAGACCCTTCCTGCCAGATGGATGTGGGGGCTGAACCCATGGAGATATTCCGACACACTGTGGGAAGATTCCCCGATTTCTCGGTTAAAGCCCTGGTTCATCTCCTGCCACAGACGGGTCATAAGCTCCAGGTTCAGGTATTCTGCGCCGATCATCAGGGGGGCCGCGGTTAAAAGATGTTCCAGGGACTGGTTGTCCCAGGGCACCGCCGACTGATCACGGATCTCTTCCAGGGCTGGCATTTTTTTAAGGGTTTCCACAAAGGTCCGGGCAAAATGTCTGAAAAAATCAAGGGAGGGCGCAAGGGAGATACCAGCATCGGAGCAGCCCAGAAAGAGTAGCCATTGGTCTTCATTGCCCGTATATTTGTTAAAGATTTCCCGGTTCAGGAGTTGTTGCTTTTTGCCCGGTCGTTGGGGACTGCTTTCCCAGGTGAGGCGCAGCGCTTGGGTGGGCATGATTTCCACGTTGAGTTCGCTGCGGGGGGAGGTGGCGGTATCAGTGAGCATTTAAGACCCCTTTGCTACAGATCTGTGTGTGGTGTGAATTCATTGACTTCTTCTACCAGAAACTGAATCAAAAAATCAAGACATCGGCAATTATAGTTCTGTTTGTCAATGTGTTTTCAACACCTTTCTAAATAATAGTTGCCTTGCGTTTGAAATTTTATTGGTTTACTATTTGTACAGATGAGTGGGATTGCCCTTGATTGTTTTTTTTGCGTCGCTGTTACTTCTATAATGCGAGCCCAACGGACTGCTTATCATTTAATGATATGATAGGAGTTTTATGCCTTTATTTCGCATTCGATATCAGACCGTGGAGTTTGGTGACACGGATATTCATGTTCGGACCTTACGGGACAACCAGCAGTATTCCGATGCAGACGGCAGGGCTGAAAAACTGGGAATCTCCTCGGCTAACTGGCCGTTGTTCGGTGTCATCTGGCCCTCAAGCCGAATTTTGGCTGATTTGATGTTTCACCATGATGTGGCAGGTAAACGGATTTTGGAGGTGGGGTGCGGAATTGGTTTGGCCAGTTTGGTCTTGAATCACCGCCTGGCAGACATAACGGCCACGGACTATCATCCCGAGGTTGAATCTTTTCTTTTAGAAAACGTCATGCTCAATAACGACAAAAGGATTCCTTTTGTTAGGACAGGGTGGAATGACAAGGTCAGCAATCTGGGATTGTTTGATTTGATCATTGGAAGTGATATTCTCTACGAAAGCGGCCACGTTGATTTGTTGTCTGATTTTATTGACCAGCATGCAAAGGTTCATTGTGATGTAATTCTGGTGGATCCGGGGCGGGGTAATCATGCCCGGTTCAGCAAAAAAATGGTACATCTGGGGTACAGTCACAGCCAGAGAAAGCCCGTTGATGCAGACTCTCTGGCGCCACCGTTTCGGGGGCGGATTCTTAGTTATAATCGATAAATTCTGCGGATTTGGGACTAAATTGGGCAGCCTTCATATGAACTCAAAAACACTTCACAATTTTTTGAGAAAAGCCCTTACAAATGGGGAATGATCAAAAAAAGTGTGAAGTACTTTTGAAGGAAGCCCTAAATTGTAAAAAAATCTGGAATTAACTGGATTAAAAGGAGGCGTTTCATGCATGTAACTTTTTATGGTGCTGTCAGGGAAGTGACTGGCTCCATGCACATGATCAGCACAGACAACGACAGGGTACTGCTGGACTGCGGGCTTTTTCAGGGCCGCAGAAAGGATGCCTGGGAAAAAAACAGGGTCATGCCCTTTGATCCAGCCATCCTGACCAACGTGGTGCTTTCCCATGCCCATATTGATCATTCGGGCAGAATTCCCCTGCTGGTTAAAAACAATTTTAACGGTGAGATCATCACCACCCGTGCCACCCAGGACGTATGCGGATATCTGTTGCCGGATTCCGGCCATATTCAGGAATCCGATGCCGACTACCTCAACTACAAGACGGCGCGTTCCGCCCTTCTTAGCCATGGGAAAAAAGGCGTGGCCGACGATCTGACCCACCGGGAGAGCAGCCAGGTTAAAAAATTGTTGAAAAAAGGAAATAACCGGCTCAATCGTCAAACCATACTTGAACTTGGCAATCAATATGGCTTAAAGCAGGTGGAACCCCTTTATCGCGAGGCGGATGCCCGTCTTGCCTTGGGATTTTTTTCCGGTGTGCCCTACAGAACCCCCATAACCATCGGGGAAAACATGACCTGTACTTTTTACGAAGCTGGGCATATCCTCGGGTCTGCCATCAGTATTATCCGGTACGGGAGAGGGGCTGAACAGAAAACCATCTGTTTCACCGGGGATCTGGGGCGATTCGGCATGCCCATTTTAAGAGACCCCTGCACCGACTTCAATGAAGAAGACAGAAACATAGATCTGTTGATCACGGAAAGCACCTATGGGGATCGCCTCCATGAAACCGCAGACGACCTCCACACCCGGATGATCCAGGAACTAAATGGTGCCCATGACAGAAAGGGATCCGTGGTCATTCCCTCCTTTGCCCTGGGCCGGGCCCAGGAGATCCTCTATGTCATCCACGAGTTGTATGAAAAGGGACTGGTGCCTCCCATGCCGGTGTATGTGGACAGCCCCCTCACGGCTTCGCTGACCAAAGTATTTGGGGAGCATCCGGAACTCTACGATAAGGAAACCCACCAGGCATTTCTTGAAAAAGGACTCAATCCCTTTTTGTTTGACAAGGTCAATTTTGTCAGTTCTGTGGAAGAGTCCATGGAGCTGATGCGGGAAAAGAAGCCGTGCATTGTGATTTCAGCATCTGGCATGTGCGAGGTGGGGCGTATCCTCCATCACCTGCGGTACCGAATCCACAACCCGAGCAATACCATTCTCATTGTGGGGTTCATGGCCCAGCACACCCTGGGGCGCCGGATTCTTGAACTGAGCCAGGCCTATGAGGCCAAGGGACGAAAGGGCGAGGCTCCCCTGGTGAAAATTTTGGGCAAAGAGTACCCTTTAAAGGCCAGGGTAGTCCGGCTGGGAGGATTCAGTGCCCATGCCGACAAAAATGAGATGATGCGTTTTCTAAAGCAGTCCAACCTGAAGATCAAACGGGTAGCAGTGGTTCACGGAGAAGAAAAATCCTCCCTGAAATTTGCGGAGCATCTCAACAACCAGAGTATTGCAGCCAAGGTTCCAAGGTTTGGCGAAACCATACGGTTGTAACTGGTATTAAAGGGTTCCGTGTTTGTTTTTATGCTGTGATCGGCTCCGGGGGTTTTGTCATCATAATTCCTTGACAAGGACTGACAAAGATTGTAAAAAAAAGAATGACTGAGCGCTCGTTCAACAACATTCATGGTGCACTGGAGACGAAGTTATTTTGAAACGTAACCCAAAAACGAAGCTGATGGATGACAATGGGGTTCCCACTCAGATAAAAAATCCGGATCTTGTCCGTGAGAGAAGACGTCAGATCGTCGATTCCACGGTCCATCTGTTTGTGGAACATGGGTATCATAAAACCACCACCCGCATGATTGCAAAGGAAGCAGGCTTTTCCATTGGATCGTTATATGAGTATGTGGGGTCCAAGGAGGATGTGCTGTATCTGGTGTGTGAAGCCATCCACATTGAGGTAAATAAGGCCGTTGAGGAGACGTTGTCCTGCTCTGAACAGGGAACAAAGACCCTGACCGAGGCCATCCGGGAATTTTTTTTGGTGTGCGAAAGAATGAATGATCATATCCTGCTTATGTACCATGTGACTCAGTTTCTTCCAGGCAAGTGGAAGAAAAAGGTGCTGGAGAATGAACTCGGTATCACGGATATCTTTATAGATCTGCTCACACGCCTTTCAGGAAAAGGGGATATTCCTGTCCTTGATTCCAAGACCATTTTTCTTGTGGGGCATAATATTTCCGTATTGGGTCAGATGTGGGCCTTTCGGAGATGGGTCCTTGCCAAAAATTTTTCCATACATGAGTATATTGATTTGCAGACTCATTTTATCCTGGGGTTGATTTTTCAGCCGCAAGAGCCATG
>JASFYZ010000263.1:0-10567 GCA_045046665.1 Desulfobacterium sp. | reverse complement strand
CATTGCATCGCTGAGACTTGGCTCGTTTCTTAAATTAAGTTTAAAAGCATGAGCAATAGTGGCGAAGAAGAAGAAGAAATCGACGAGCAACAGAGTAAGTTCTTCTGCATAATTATCTCCAGTTATCGAGTCCATCCTGAGCTGCGGCAACAACATCCTTGCCAACCTTGGAGTGCAAGAGAATATTGAAGACGTCGGTGTGTTCTTCAGGTACACTTTCCTTATCGTTGACATTTCATAATTCAAAATTTAGTGATGGCTTCTACATTTAGTTCTTTCAGGCGGCTTTCCCAGAGATTGACTTTACCTCTCTAGTGCCTGCGACTAACGAGCAGGACATGGCGGAGAATATTCAAGCCCTTGTAGATTTGCTTGGCTCTGAGATACTAAACTACGATCTTAGTCATATCAGAGGCGAGGAAATCGTCTAGGGCAACCCAGAGCACTGCATTCACTTGCTTCAACTAGTTGAAGAGATTTCAGTGATGATGGCTGAGAAAGGAACAGATACAAAGGAGGAAGACGTTTCAGGGAAGAAAGAACAACATTCTGGAGAAAATGATGAAAATACGAAAACCCACCCGGGAAATCCACAGCAAGGTGGATGCCCTGCTTAAATCGGCCTTTCCCAAAAGCAGATACGAGGCTCAATTGATAGAAGCGTTCCACAACAACGACACCCCAATCCATGAATGGGTCTGCATCCATGTAAACCGGGTCATTGCCTACATCGCATTTTCCAATGCATATAACGATACTGAAGTGTGCGGCCTTCACCTGTCACCTGTGGCCGTGGCCCCCCAGTTTCAGGGCCAGGGAATTGGCTCGGAATTGATACGATTTGCCCTGCGCCAGGAAGTCATCAAAAAAAGCCCTCTCTTTGTTTTGGGCAATCCTGAATTCTATCGACGATTCGGATTTAAACCCTGCCAGATGCCCATTTGTCCCTTTGACAAGAACAACAGACATTTTTCAGCCATTGGTAACACCACCACCACACCCTTTACCGTGGGATATGAGCCTGAATTTGATAAATAGAGAAGATAAGGTGAACCGTATGACATTTCCGGAAACAGACAAAAAAATACGACAGAGAATTTCAAGCTACAAGTCAGCGATGAATAAGGAAAAAAAAACCCATGGCAGCATCCATGACGGCAGCGGCAAACGCTATATCATCTTCTGGTTCTATTTTATTTTAAATGATCTGAAAAAGGCGGCGGATTATTATGATTGGTACAGCACTCATTTTCCAGAGGATGTGGGGGAACCCTGCCAAAAAATATGCTGGGCCACACTGCTGTTTAGAATGGGCGAAAAAGAGGAGGCCAGATTCCAGTTGGCCGATGCCATGCTTTCCAACCTTTACATGATTCCCTTTCTCCTTGAGCCGGATGCAGACCATCCCCCCATTGACATGCGGCACAGCCTGCCATGGACAGAGCAAGAGTATCTGGAAGAAATTCCTGAAGAGATCATCAAGGCTTTTACTCCGGAAGATCTAAACTGGATCAAATCCTGTTTCAATTCTTCGATCTTCCAGACCATTCGGAATCGACATGTGGAAATATTTAATGAGATAAGAAATATAGACAATACAGAGGAGCGCAGGGCACTCCTTGATGAGGATCAGTCATTACTGGACATGCTCGACGATCCATCCGATGTCAGAATTCTTTTTCAGGTGGCTCCAGATCCAAACACATGGCACTGAGTGGCTTTAACAAGATCTAAAGAAAGACGCCCTTATGGGGAGGGGCGGCCACAGCCACAGGCTTAGCTTATGGGCATTATTTCCGAAATTTACCGGCTTGTATTATCGGCATCAAAAAACACCCATAAGCCAAGCCTGACCCCATGGGCACATTCCCATTTTCCCGGCCCATCATATAACCCATTGATTTCATTAAGTCAGCATTCCATTGATCTAAAACAAAATATCTTGACAAATCAAATAGTTGGATCTCCAACCGGGAAAATGGAAATGCGCCCGACCCCATGCCCCTATCAGTCCACCCATTTTCTGCCCACAACCATATATACAAAAACAGAACTTAAAATCAGATATCCAAACATCTGCACATTTTTTGTCTTAAGAATAAAAGACAGGGAAAGAATGATGGACGTACATATGGTGAAAAAAAGCGGCTTAGGAATTTGTTTGAGAATCACCCGTCCGAAATGGGCAAAACGAATATGACTCACCATTAAGGCCACAGAGATACCGGTGAGCCCCCACAATATAACCGGGGTTGCAATGAGAGAAGCACCTAAAACGATCAACGCCCCCGCAGGACTGGGAAGCCCGTTAAATATCCCCTCTGGCAAATCGGTGCGTTTTTTATCCCAAGCAACGAACCTAAAAAGGCGAAATGCCACCCCAACAATAAAAACACCCCCCACCAGCCATGCCAATGACCCCTCTTTTTCCACAATCACATAGGCCGGTGCCAGACCAAAGCTGACAAAATCCGCAATATCATCCAGATAGGGCCCATACTTTGTGCCACCATGCTTCTGCGCCATACGTCCATCAAACAAATCAAATAATTGCCCGGCAATGATAATACAAATGGCCCAGGCAAAATGATGGTTATGGGTCAGGATAAGGCTGGTCACCCCACAACAAAAATTAAGAGAAGAGAGAATATCCGCATAGAGACGATTGGGGACAAACTTAAACAGCACAGATGCAGAAGAAAGGATAATGCAGGCCATGAGTACCCCATCGCCAACATTTATAATATCCGGATTTTTATCCATCAATGCACATAAAATAACCAGACCAAAACAGATAATGGCCTTTATTTTACCAAAATTATTGGCTGCCACGGAAAATTTAAGCCAGGCTAAAATCCGTCGGGCAAAAAATTGACCTAAAAACTCAATAACCACAAGAATCCATATCAGTTTTATTGAAATAATCCCACCATAGGCAAAACCGATAAGGGGCGGCAGGTAGGTCAATTTATCACACATGGGGTCCAGCACCTCTCCCCAGTGGGAACCTAAGTTGCATCCCCTTGCCACAACACCGTCTACCCCATCAAGGATGGCCGCAAAGGTGAATATAAATATGGCGATGGATTGATGGGAGGTTAAAAAGTAGAGTGAAAAACCAAAGGCAGCCATGGCGGTGCGCCAATAGCAAATTGCGTTGGGGTGCAGTAACCATTGATGGGACATGATATAGTCACGCATGTATTGTTTTTTCACCGCCTGGGAAAACCATGCAAAAAAAGCCGTTCCAATGGCGGCAGAAATAAGAATAACTAAAAATCTTTCCATTTTATCGTCTCAATCCGTTAAAAATTTATAAAAATAACGCATTCCCACCGTGCCTTCAGATCGGAGGCGTTTCATTTTTCAAATCAAGTCCTACTTATCATTTTGTTTATCAATAGTCCACCCGCCCCACAATTCTAATTTTGGCTGTCCCGGGTGGTTCATGGGTCATCGGGGTCAGGCTTGTATTCTTTTAATTTCAATGTTACCCTTGGGCATCATGAGCGCCCCACCAGCTATGACACAGGGGCGCATCAGGTTATCCCCACAGAGTTGGTTAGACCCTTCAATCATCGAGTGAAAGGATAGACCATGCTGATCAAAAATTTATTCAGGTACTGGACATATCAATTATTTTCTCCAGAAACGGTCTTAAAAGAAAAATACGAGGCATTTAAGGCCTTGCTGGCCCATGATAAGGCTGCTCATGAACATCTGGCCACCTTGGAGGATCTTTATTATCATCACAAACGATATGATTTCCAGGCCGTTGTAAAAACCTATGGGCAATTTTCCCAAGCGGTTTCAGGCATGGTTGACGCGCTTTTAACCATGTGTCCATCGGGCAGCCGGAACCTGCGGGCCTATTTTAAAAAATTTGATTTTTATGTGCGATTCATGTTGGCCCCACCGGAAGTTGACTGTTCGCCCCCCTTTACTGTGGCATTTGACCAGGCCGCTTCCTTTGATGAGGCCATGGTAGGCAAAAAAGCCTTTACCCTGTCATACCTGGAAAAGGCACTTCACCTGCCCACCCCCGATGGATTTGTCATCACCACCCATGCCTTTCATTATTTTATGGCGTACAACCATTTACAAGCCCCCATCAATGAAAAACTGGCACTGCTGGATATCAGCAATGCCACCCGCCTTGAACAGACTGCTGCTGACATTAAAAATCTCATTTTAGATGCGATCCTGCCCCATGAAATTGAAACGGCAATGGCCAATGCCATAAAAAGGCTCCAGCAGAACCGGGGAAATGATATCCACGTGGCCCTTCGAAGCAGTGCAGCAAAAGAAGATGGCATTGCCTCCTTTGCCGGTCAATATCATACATTGTTAGACATCAATGCGATGGATATTCCGGGTAGCTATAAAAAAATCATTGCCAGCAAATATTCTTCCCGGGCACTTTTTTACAGAATCAACCACGGCATACTGGACTGTGAAACCCCCATGGCGGTTCTGGTTCTTGAAATGGTTGATGCCATGGCCTCGGGTGTCGTGTACACCCGGGATATTGAAGCACCGGCTTCGGATAACCTGGTGATCCATTCGGTGTGGGGACAGGGGGAACTCCTTGTGAACGGCGGGGTATCCCCGGATGTGATCCGCGTATCACGAAAAAATCCAGAGGTCCTTTTTCACACAACCTGCGGTGAAAAACAAAATCAAATAGGGCTGACCTCAACTATCCAAAATAACATCAACGCCAAAACGCATACCGTGGAGAGCCCCCAGCGTAAAAAAGATACACGTTCTCTTGATGAACCGGCTTTGCTCACCCTTGCCAGATGGGGGTTTTTCCTTGAAAAACACTTTAAGCATCCCCAGGACATTGAATGGTGCCAGGATACATCGGGGTACCTGTTTATCCTTCAATCCAGACCGCTGCACATGCATGCCACCGAAATACAGGGAAACGAACAGCAAAATTCGTCCCGGGAAACAAAAAAAGAACCCCAAAATATCCTGTGCTCCGGAGGAAAAAGGGTTTGTCCGGGCATGGGTTCGGGTCCTGTTTACAGGCTTGATGACGTATCCCGGTTGAAGGAGATGCCCCGGGGGTCTGTACTGGTGGTCCGACATGCATCGCCCCGGCTTGTCACAGCCATTGATAAAATGGCCGCCGTGGTCATGGCTTTTGGAAGCAGTGCCAGCCATTTTTCATCCATTGCCCGGGAATTTGGTGTGCCAGCCATTGTCAATGTTCAGCATGGCTTTAACGATCTCATCCATGGGCATGGGGTCACTGTGGATGCAGACAAAGGCAGGGTGTATGATGGGATCAGTTCCCCAGTGTCCGCCAGGCCGCAGCCCCCCCACCCAGGAAATGAGGCATTTTTCAAAAACAGTTCGTTCATGCTGAAATTAAGATACGTGATTGATTTTTCAGCAAAATTAAAACTCACCGATCCACAATCCCGCCATTTTGTCCCCGAGGGGTGCCGATCCCTGCACGATATTGTGCGGTTTGCCCATGAAACAGCGGTGAAAGAGATGTTTTTTACGGGAAATAGAAAAGGCCGTTCCACAAGGGGTGCAAAAAAACTTATCTGTCCCATCCCCATGCTCTTTTATCTCCTGGATGTGGGGCAGGGATTTAAGGCTGATGCCGGGGACAGGCCAACCCTCACCCCGGAAAATATTGCAAGCCTTCCCATGAAATGGGTGTTAAAGGGGCTTTTAACCCCTGGGATACACTGGTCAGAGGCCACTCATTTTGATTGGGAAATCCACGATAAAATTGTGATGGCAGGGGGAATTATTTCTGCGGATTCTCCCCGGTTTGGCAGCTATGCCGTTGTGTCCAAGGAGTATGTGAATATCAACTTTCGGTTTGGCTATCATTTTGTTATTTTAGATACCATATGTACGGACTTACCCGGGGATAATTATATCCTGTTCAGATTTTCAGGCGGGGGCGGGGAGCCCACAGGAAGGAGGCTACGGGCCACCTTTATTAAGGGTATTCTCATCCGATTGGGGTTTACGGTGACGGTTCAGTCCGATCTTGTGGATGGCGAATTTCTGCATGGCACCCTGTCAACAATGGAAAAAACCCTTGAAATGATCGGCCGACTTCTGGGAGCAAGCAAGCTCATGGATATGTATTTAAAAGAGGAACAGGATATGGGATTTTTAATTGATGAATTCATGGCAGGGCGGTATGATTTCAGGAACCGCAATAAGGAGATATAGATGTCGGATTACGAGTTGATATGGATCACAGACAGCCTTGCCGTGGGATATGCCCCCACCTCCTATGACGCACTTAATGCCATCAAAGCCCATGAAATTAACGCCATCGTAAATCTTTGCGCGGAGTTCAGTGATCTCCATGAAATTGAGGAGGCCTCTGGATTTGAAGTCTATTACCTTCCCATATGGGATGAGGATATCCCTAAAATGGAAGACATGGAAAAAGCCCTGGCCTGGCTGGATGAAGCCATTTATCTGGGGAAAAAAGTATTGGTGCATTGCCGCCATGGCATCGGTCGCACCGGAACCTTTATCACCTCTTATATGATCCGCAGGGGGATGGGCCTTAAGGCGGCAAAAAAAAAATTAAAATGCTCCCGGGCCAATCCCTCCAACTATTGTCAATGGAAGCTGTTGAAACAGTATGGGAAAAAATCCGGTACCCTGAAAATCAGGGAAGCCTCCCTGGAAATGAAAAAAGGGGTGGATTTAAGCGTTTTTTTTTCAGATTACGAGGCCCTGATTGAAGAGATGACCACTGCTATGGAAATTCAAACCACCGAAGAACAGACCCCATGCGGTAAAGGGAGACATATCTGTTGCCAGACTGATTTTGAACTTCCATTCATGGAAGTGGTTTACCTTTATTCCAAAACAAACCGATATTTTACTTCAACGCAACGGAAAACATTGATACAAAAGGCAGTGGCAGGATCAAAAAGAAAAGAACGTTTATGCCCGTTGAATAACGGCATTTGCTGTGAAATTTACGATATGAGACCGGCAAGGTGTCGGTTTTATGGAACCCCCGGGGCAGCACTATGTCCTCCACATGACATCCAGGAAATGTTAGCTGAACTTTCCCGCACCCTTTTTCTGGCGTTGTCAGGACAATTTCTGCCGGAAAAAGGACTCACCTTTTCTGTGGCAGATACCATTTCCGGTAAATTCGTCCAAAAATATTTCCAGCACATGATGACAAATGGCAATACTTGAGATTCCTTATCACCACACCCCATAAACAAAATACGTATGCCCCTGATCATGGTAAAATCAGGGGCATACTCACACTATAAAGGGGTGAATCCAACGTTTGAACAAAAGCAAAACTATATTTTTGCATCCTTCAGTTTTCAGCTTACACTTATTGAAGCAATACCCCTATTTTTCGAAAATCAGGAAATCATTCCCCCAAATAAGTCAATTGCTTTTGGAGTGATATGAAGTACAAGAATGTCTTTATTTTTAAAACTATTTTTTCAATACTTTCTTTCGTGAAACGCCAGCAATTCCCATGAGACCGATACCCAGCAATACCATGGAGGCAGGTTCCGGAACTGGGTTGGTTGATGATGTTGAAATAAATTTTTCACTGCCACCATCACCAAACGCCTGTACATGCATGCCGACACTGAGGGAGTCCGTGTCCAAGGCTGCAATAATTTCATCCCAGTCACCCTCGGTGAAATCAAAAATAAGCCCCAGCACTTCTCCCTGATTAATACCGTTTGAGACGCCCCCTTGTCTAGTGCGAAAAAAACTGTAATCTACTGGAAAATTTATTCCTTTCAAATTCGCAGATCTCGTATCCATGACAAAAGAAACACCCGCACTCGTTTGCGCCGAAAAATCAACCCATGTCATCAGAGACACATCATCCTTAAAATGGATACTTGTAATGTTGGCGTCTTCAGGCCCTGCATTTTTGAATACAAATTCAAGCTGGGTATTTGAAAGCTGCGTCACCGAAAAAGACAGCTGGGCCTCACCGTTATTAGCGTTTATGTCGCTATTATTTGTAATACTATCAAACCCGTAATCGTATGCAAATGCATTGGATGAAAAAAAGAAAACAAAAAACAACATTGGGGCTATTGTACATGTTAAAAGATGTCTTTTCATAACTATTCCTCCATTACAATATATTCAGTAAAAATATTTCTAAACTTGTTACATACAATATAGATCAATTACAATACGATGTACATACACCAAAAGAACTATTTATTAAAATTTTCCCCCAGCACCTGGGCCACTTTTTCTTCCAGTTCATCCTTATCAATGGGTTTAACACAATACTCTGCGGCCCCAAGATTTAAACACTCCCGGGCCGTTTCAATGGTGGGATATCCTGTGAGCATTATCACTTCAAGGGCCGGGGATCTTTTTTTCAATTCCTCCAACACCTCAACCCCACTCATTTTTTTTAATTTAATATCCAGGATAGCAAGATCAACCTTATTGGACGACACATATCCAATGGCATCTTCTTCCTCTGTAAAGGGAATCACGGTGTGTCCCTTTCGTTCAAGAATTCGTTTTATCAACTGACCCGCATCTGAGACATCATCCAGCGCAAGAATTATTGCCATATGTCAACTCTCCTTTCTTGAATTTAATCCTGTGGGTAAACTGACAACAAATTGCGTTCCCCGCCCATGGTCGTCTGTTGCTGACACCGGTGGAGAAAAAACATCAATGCTTCCATTGTGTTCTTTTATGATGCCAAAGGTCACAGACAAACCCAGCCCGGTACCTTTATCTGGACCCTTGGTGGTATAAAAGGGTTCAAAAATATTTCTAATATTTTCCCTGGTAATGCCATGACCTGTATCAGATATGGAAATCATTATCTCACCGTCCACTGTTCCCAACCCAGTTTGAATAGAAATAATGCCATTTTTTTCAATGGCATCAAAGGCGTTGCTCAAAAGATTTATACACACCTGTTTCAACTTCTCCTTATCCCCCTTCATCTTTAAAGGGCTGGGATAGTAGTCCCGCTTCACAACCACATGATTTAAACCAAGGGTATGCAACAGCACATCCAGCACCTCATCAATGGCATCATGAATATCAAATTCACTGATAATACTTTCTCTGGATCGTGAAAAGCTTAATAAATCGGCCACAATTTTGGAACAAATTCGAGTTTGTTTTACAATGGTGACCACATCGTCATGGATCTGCCCTTCTTTTTCCACATCTTCCAAAAGAATCTGGGCATACCCCAGAATAATCCCCAGGGGGGTGTTGATCTCATGGGCAACCCCGGCGGCCAAACGTCCCACAGATTCCATCTTCTGTGCATGGGTCAATTGCTCCTGCACTGCTTTAAGCTGGGTAATATCCCTGCCACTGCACACAAGCCCCCCCACACGCTTATCCGCATCCAGGACGGCAATTTTAACCACATGCAGCCATGAGCCCCCTTTGCCGTCAGTAATTTTATTTTCTTTAATTAAAGGCAACCCGGATTTAAACAAATCTCTATCTTCTTTATTATACTGTCGTGCAAGGCCCGGGGGAAACAGATCCTCATTGAGTTTACCCACAATCGCCTCTGTCCTTTTATTCAACATATCACAAAAAGCTCTATTCACAGACACATATCGCCCCTCATGGTCCTGGAGGGATATGAAATCAGGGATGGCATCCAGGATGGTCTGAAGGCGTGCTTTTTGTTCATTTAAAACAGATTCGGCATGCTTAAGACGGGATAAATTTCCCTTTAAAGAGAGGGTCATGGCATCAAAACTTTCGGCCAGGCTCTGGATTTCATCCCCGGAACATTTTCGATAGACCTGACACTGATGACAGGAATCAATTTTTTTGGCATATTCACCCTCCACACAGGTGGGGCAAAGGGTACCGGCCATGTACCAGCATCGGTGATGATAATTTTTATATGCCGGACATTCCCTTTGATGGCACTTCATAATGTCCCAACAGTTTTTCCCCAGCATAGGGGCCGTTTTCACGTCAAGATTTCCCCTCAATGCCTGCTCCGAAGATTCATGCAATTTTTTAATACTTTTTGTCATGGGATTCAAAAGCAGAGAACCCACAATCCCGGCAATGAATATGGTTGAAGTGATGGTAACCACCGCAGAAACCATGATCTTACCCACCGCCTTTTCCGCCCGGGTTCTCAAAAGACCCAGCCTCAAGGTACCCAGTCGTTGGGCATCCACAACAACAGGAACGGCATAATCATAAATCAGTTGATTCCCGGTATCCAAAAGTTGCATGAATCCCTTGTGATCATCTGATACCACATTCACATTTTTTAACGCGGTGGGAAATCCCTGTTTAAATGTGTGAATCAGGGGCTGGCCCTGCCCATCCAGCACAAAGGTGTAAAAAATATCCGGTTCCAGCTGTACGGTTTCATCCAGAAGTACCCGCATTCTTAAAAAATCCATGGCCAATATGGGCTCCACCATACGTGCAGAAAGGGTGGTACCAATGGAAATACCACGGTTTTTTATCTCCTGAAGTAACGAGGTCTTCATGACATGGCTCACCCAGAAGAAGAGGACAAGGCCTTGAAGTAAAAGCAGAGAAAAAAAACCTG
>JASFYZ010000262.1:0-4640 GCA_045046665.1 Desulfobacterium sp. | reverse complement strand
TCCTTTTTTACCTCGTTGGCAAGGGCCGTTGCAACCGCATCGGCAAGGGTGCAGGAGTTTGACAATATGGTGACAGCATCTGCTTTGCCAAAGCTTTTGGAGTGCCCAATGGTGCCAGATGAGGTGCAAAGGGCAAAGGGATGTTCCCGGGGGGCTATTTTCACCCCCACTTTCATACTTAAGGGAGATTTGCCGGCAAAGATGGCAAGGGTGGTGGAGGAGCTTGTTTTTAAGAAGACATCTCCACCGTTTTCCACAATCACCTGGTCTGAGAACTGCATCAGCTCTTTTCCCGTGTACTGGGCAACGGCTCCGGCAATGGCGGCCATGGGGCCCACCTGGGCCTTTATGCCAGCATCAATCATATCCCTTACAATTTCAGGCCCATGGGAGACGGGGAGGACAGGAACCAGGGAGGTGGAAAAATCAGGATGGGTAAGCATATGATTTTCTATGTATCCTCGACAGGTTAAAACAGACTTGATGGCTTCCCGGGAAAGATCGGTTTTTGCCTGGATGTGCAGGTTGGTCTCCTTTACGGTGATGGTAAAGGGAATAAGCCCCCTGCGGTTGGAATATACCCGATATTCTCTGTTATTAAACATGTAACGGCATCGCTATGTGGCTGGGTCTCATGGAGTGGGGCACCTGGTTCAGAAAGAATGAATCTGTCATGCCGGAAAGAAAGTCCCTTACGATTTCCGCATGGGTGTGTTTTTCGTGATATTCCCGGGAAATGCCTTTTAAACAACGGGTGAAGATTGTGGATTCCCGATTGTCATCATCAAGGTCCTTCAGGAGTGTTTCAAAAAGATGATGATAGATGGTCTCAACGGCATTGAGGTGGGCTTTGATGAGGGGATTTTTATAAATGCGTTTATAATTGAATTTTTTAAATGCCAGCAGGGCCTCAAATATTTTTTCACTGAACCCCACATGGGGGGTGCCCATGCTGTTGGCAATAAGGTCTGTGACAAGGGCATAAACAATGGTGCCATTGGTATTTCCCAGAGCGGATGTGCAAATGGAGGGCAGGTCCTCCCGGGTGATGAGCTCCAGACGTATGGCATCTTCAAAATCCCTGCCAATGTAGGCAATGGTGTCGGCCATTCTCACCACACACCCTTCAGATGTCATGGGCATCTGGTCTGGCTTTTCCTTGGTTTTCATCCATTCCAGGATGGTGTCAAAATCTGTAAAATTTTTATTTCGAAGGGGTTTTATCTGTCGGGAATGAACCTCTCCATTGTGGCAGAGAATACCATCCAGTGTCTGCAAGGTGAGATTCCAGCCCCGGCCATGGCGCTCTATGTTTTCCAGGAACTGAATGGATTGAACATTGTGATGAAAAAAGCCTGCCCCATGTTTCTGGGTCAATTGGGAAAGAATTCGTTCCCCATCATGGCCAAAGGGGGGATGGCCAATGTCATGCCCCATGCTGATGGCTTCAATGAGATCTTCGTTAAGCCCCAGATATCGGCCAATGGTTCGGGCAATTCTGGACACCAGCTGCACATGGAGCACCCGATGGGAAAGATGATCATTTTTAATCAGGGAGAATACCTGGGTTTTATCAATGTACCGGGTATAGGCAAGGGAATTTAAAATCCGGTCTGCATCCACGCAAAAGGCCTGGCGATAATCTGGATTCTGGTGGGGATTGTCATCTCTTCTGATGCCACCATCACTGAATGCCGACAGGGGGGAACGCTGGTCGTGTTCCCGCTGGTCAAGACTTTGTTTCATCCACCCTGTCAGCTCATTCATGGCAGCCCCATTTTAAATTTAAAGCTGTTTTGTGATATTTTCAACAACGGTTTCAAAGGCCTTGGAGAAAATAGATTCCGGATTCGCCAACACAACCGGTGAACCGGCATCTCCTGATTTAACCACCTCTGTATCAAAGGGGATGGAACCCAGAAAGGCCAAATTTTCTTTTTTTGCCAAGGCTTCTCCACCACCGCTTTTGAAAAGCTCAATGATTTCGTCGCAGTGGGGGCATTTAAAAGGACCCATATTTTCAACAATACCAAGGGTTTTAATCTTAACAGTGCGGCAAAAAGAGATGGATTTTCTAACATCTGCCAAGGCCACTTCCTGGGGGGTTGTCACCACCACTGCCTGGGCATCTGGGATCATCTGAACCACGGAAATGGGCTCGTCACCCGTGCCGGGGGGGGCATCAATGATCAAAAAATCCAGATCACCCCAATCCACGGACCCCACAAATTGTTTAATCATGCCTGTCTTGGCAGGGCCTCTCCAGATAATGGCCTGGTCTTTATCCTGCATCAACCCCTGGATGGAAACCACCTTGAGGTTGTCATTGATTTTTTTGGGTATCAGCAGCTGGTTGGGTGACACGTCCAATAGTTCCGTTATTGAAAACATCTGGGCAAGAGAAGGACCATGGAGGTCCACATCCATCAAGCCGGTCTTAAACCCTTTTTGGGCAAGGCTTGCAGCAAGGTTGGCCGACACACTGCTTTTGCCAACGCCACCCTTTCCACTGAGGACAAAAATTTTATTTTTGATCCTGGCAAGGGAACTTTTAATCTGTTTGTCCTGCTCTTGCTGTTGCTGTTGTTGCTTGTTCTGGGGGGATTGAGAGGGGCACCCGGATGATTTTGTCTTTGCCTGATCCACACTGTCGTAAAGCATAATATTTTTTATCTCCTGGAAAAATTCAATACATGGCGTCGATGTCAGATACAGAGCCCTTAAAAAATTTTGTAAATATTCGGGTTGGTAATGTAACTGTTTGGCCAGTGCCCCATATTCGTGTATTTGGGACTGCGTAGCATACTATTGCTATGTGAGCAGGCCAAATATTTATAAAATATTTTGGTGTTGTGAGCATCTTGTCTGACATCGGCATTATGACTCATAACTTACAAATAATGATCATTATCCTGATTCTGTCAAGTGAAAGATTTGGTCCTTGTTTTCAAGGGAAATATTGGGTGTAAAGGAGGTGATTTGAAGGACCAGGCGGCGGTTCTGACTGTCTGTAAAAATGATTTTTCCAGAAATGGTATACCTGTCAAAGCGTTTAAACTCATCAAAGCGTAGCTTTATTGCAGGCGGAGCTCCCGGGGCCAGTTGCCAATATTCAATAACCTGACTGTTTTCATTTAAGAATATTTCTTCCGTGGGGGTTCCCATCCAATTTTTAAAAACAAGCTTGGAGGTGTTTTGTTTATCCATCTGCCAGATGACATTCTCAGATCCCTTTAAGGGAATTTTCCCGGTGAGAAGGGCAATGATCTCACCCAGCTTCACCGGCAGAGAAATAATTCTGACAAGGGAGGGGTTGGACCGGTTTATGGTGTGGGGGGCGTGTTGTCCTGTGTGGGAAACAAGGGTGACGGACTTACCGTCGGCGGCAATGGTTTCCACGGGAATACCCGAGGAGAGAAGGGTCATGCGAAGACTAAGGGGCCATTTTGCCACCCAGGCCATGCGATAGGTCTCTGTTTTCCCGTTCCGGGTGAGGGACAGGTTTCCCGTTCCCCTGGAGGTCAGGATATCATGGTTTATATCCTGGATTTTACTGGCCATCTGCTGGGCCTTTAAGTCTTTTTTTGATTTTTTGCCCAGGAGTGAACACCCTGACACAAGATAAAGGCACAGCAGGATAAGCATGACCTTACCTGCAAATTTAAGCCCCCTTTTCATCACCAAAATTTTCTCTCCTGTTTGTCTGTTGGTCATAACATCGGCCCCGGTCAGGGCTGGGTGCGAAGTGACAGCTCCACAGTTTTGATTTTATTGATGATGCTCTTTTTGTTATCCGTGGCTTTTTCCAGGGCCTGTTTATATATTCCCAGGGCCTTTTGGGGCATATCTGCTTTATGGTAGGCATCCCCAAGGTGCTCTGCAACCACAGGATCATGGGAGGAGAGCTCAACGGCACGTTCAAGATATTCAATGGCTTGGAGGTAATCCCCTTTTTGGTAATAAACCCAGCCAAGGCTGTCGGTGATATATCCATCGTCCGGGTTCAATGCCATGGCTTCTTTTATCAGTGTTTCAGCAAAATTAAGTTTAATGCCAAGATCGGCATAGGTATATCCCAGGTAGTTCAGGGCCGTGGCATTTTCCGGCTCCAGCTCAATGAGCTGTTGCATGATTCTAATGCATTTGTCTTTGTTTCCCCATTTGTCCTGGACAATGCCGGACCGAAACAGCATGTCCGCATTTTCCGGATACAGCGAAAGACCTTTGTCCAGCATCTGGGTGGCTTTTTCATATTCTTTTTGATCTTCGTAAATGGATGCAAGGTAGGAGATAATCTCTGAATCATTGGGCAGTTCCCGGTGCTTTTCTAACAAAAATGCCAGGGATTTTTCAGGTTGTTCATTTTCATTGTAAAGATAGGCAATATGGATAAGGCTCTTTTTGTAATGTTCAGAGTCAGGTTTGATGCTCATGAAATGGTGGATGGCCTTGTTGATTTCCTGGAGGCCATCGTAGGCCAGGGCTGTCATGTAATGCAGGGACGAGTTGTCCGGTGCCCCTTTGAGAAGGCCTGTGAAAATAATCACGGCATCTCTATATCTTTTATTGCCGATGTATTCCTTGGCAGCCAGCATGAAAGGGCCTGGATCATGTTGATGTTTTCGCCCAAATTTTGCCAA
>JASFYZ010000261.1:0-7595 GCA_045046665.1 Desulfobacterium sp. | reverse complement strand
TTCATGAAACATTATACAGATGTTTGAGCTGTACCGGAGTTAAGGCTTTTTTTTGTTCCAGTGCTGTTTTCCTGACCAGGGCGAGCAGCTGTTTTGCCTTGGATTTGGAAATATGGATGCCCTGCTGTTCAAGGACATGGCCGATGGCAGATGATCCGGTGTGATACCCAATTACATATTCGCATTGATTTTTCCCAACCTTTTCAGGCTGGAACAACTGGTAGGATGACGGGTCTTTTAAAAGGCCTGAACAATGAATGCCTGATTCATGGGCGAAAATCCGGGAACCGACAATGGGCTTTGAGTCACTTATAACTTTACCGGATGCTTTGGCCACCAGGTGGCACAGGTCTGTTAGAGCAGATGTATCCATCCTTTTTTTATAACCACCCACTTCAAAAAGCGCCATGACAACTTCTTCCAACGGGGCATTACCGGCTCGTTCACCCAGTCCGTTCACCGTGACACTAACGGCATTGGCACCGCTGTCCACGGCCGTCACAGCATTGGCCGTGGCCATGCCCAGGTCATTATGACCGTGGAATTCAAGAACCAGGCCAGGGACAGCTTTTCTCAGGTCACAAATAAGATTGATCACCATGGTCGGACTGATCATACCCACGGTGTCAGCCAGGCGCAATCGGTCAACGCAAGTTGCATGTGCCTGACGGGAAAACCGCTCTAAAAAACCCCGGCGGGTTCTGGTGGCATCCTGGGCCCCGACAGAAATCCGGTCAAAGTATTGCCTGGCAAAATTCACAAGAGTTTCCAGTTGTTCCAGAACCCAGTCTTCGGTACGGTCAAATGTTTTGAGCAACAGCGAAGACGTTGGAAAGCTGATATGAACGCCGGGGGTATTGCATTGGGCGGCCAGGATCAGGTCTTGTTTGTCTGCCCGGCACCAGGAAGAAAGGATACAGGGCAGGCTGGCTTTTGAGAGTCGTTTGATATCCTGGCAGGCGGCTTCCCCCATGGCAGGGATGCCTGCCTCGATTTCATCAATACCAATCCTGGCAAGGGCCCAGGCAATTTCTAAGCGTTCATCATAGTCAAACACAACACCCGGGGCCTGTTCGCCATCCCTTAGTGTGGTATCTATAATCCATATGTTTCTATTGTCATTGAAATGATCCATGGTTTTTCACCTATAAAGAATAGCTTTCTGCCACCTTGCCGTCTTCCAGGGCATCTAAAATTTCATCAATGGCATTTTCTGTTTCCACATTGCCATACCAGATATTTTCAGGATAGATGACCATGACGGGGCCTTCGTCACACATTTTTAAACAGCAGGTGGAAGAGACAATGACCCCTTCCATGCCCCGATCAATGAGTTCATTTTCAATATAGGGCAAAAAATCCATTGAATTTTTGCGATGGCATTTGCCTTTTGCCTCGCCGGATGGTCTGAAACTTGCGCATACCAGAATATGGTGTTTTGGTTTTTCCATTTTATTTTTCTCCTGTTGTTTTATTAATGTTTTTTACATACAGCCCATGCCCGCACCACTGCATTCCTGGGAGCATTTGAACGCTTCTCTTATCAGCAGATGATTCATGTTCAGATTATTTCTTATGCCGTTCAACAGCTCATCGATCAGCCCATTGACCAGCATGACCTCTATCCCGTGTTCCTTGAGCACCCGCTTGGGGGAATCTCCTGCCCCGCTGACCAAAAGCGAGTTGCAGTCTTTGATAACATCAGCAAGGGCATGCCATCGCAAATCCATGCCTCCGGACCCAGGCACGCTTCGTTTTTCCAAAAGAACAGGCTGATCTTTGCTGATATCGTAGATGTTCAGTTGAACCACTTCTCCCAGATGCTGGTTGACCAGCACCCCTTCCCGGGTGGCGACCGCAATGTGAGTAGAAGGGGTGTCGGGGAGAACGGTTTTGGTTTTGGGTATTTCTTTGATGGTGGCACACTCCTGAAGAGCATGCATTAGTGACACCGGTGTTTCTTCGTCGAGTATGCCCACGGCATCTGCTCTACAGCGTTTGCAATGCAGCATCTGGGGTATATGTTTTTTTGCTTCTTTCTGGAGCGCAGCAATCTGCTCTTTGGGCGGCTCCCCAAGATCTGAAAAATTAGACCCTTCATTGGGGTAATAGGGCATGCAATTGAACAGATCCACCTTTAGTTTGGCCATTTCCCTGGCAATGTCAGTGACATGATAATCATTAATACCCGGCAGCACGATGGTATTTACCTTTACAACAATGCCTCTTTGTTTAAGGCCTTTAATTGATTCCACCTGACGTTCGAAAAGGAGTTCTGCCCCTTTTTCAGGTGCGAGTGATTTTTTCCCATATCTTACCCAGGAATAAATGCCTTCTCCAATTTTGGGATCAACCGCATTGACGGTGATCGAGACATGGCTGACATTGAGCGTGGCAATATCATCCAGGTAATCGGGAAGATTCAAGCCATTGCTGGCCAGACACAGCAACATGTCAGGGTATTTTTCATTGACCAGTTTAAGGGTGGTCAAGGTTTCTTCTGGGTTTGCAAACGGATCCCCAGGCCCTGCGATACCCACAACAGAAATATTTTTTTTAGCTTCCATAACCCGGTCCAGATATATCATGGCCTGGACAGGAGTCAGGATGCTTGAAGCCACACCCGGGCGGCTTTCATTGACACAGTCAAATTTTCGATTGCAAAAATTGCACTGGATATTGCATCTCGGAGCAACCGGAAGATGGACGCGACCATGGCTTTTACAGGCCTTTGGATTAAAACAGGGGTGATTTTCAATATTCATTTTTCTATCCTTCATTTTACATCAATTGTTTTTTTACATGTAAGCATAACCAATGTCTGACCTATCCTGACGCCGCTGTAGCAGGGTATTGATAATCGTGTCAAAAAGCTGCTGGGTACCTTTATAACCAATGTGGAGGATACGCGATCCGCCCACCCGGTCATGAATTGGAAAACCCACCCGCACCAGGGGGATATCCAAATGCCGGGCCATGGTATACCCTTTTGAATTTCCAATCGCAAAATCAGGGTTTAAGGTTTTTGCCTTTTCTTCCATCTCGGTAAAATCCATGCCCGCATGGATATGGACCTGTTTTTTAACGTTTTTTGGCAGGGTCTCATCCAGGGTTTTTTTCAACAGACCGGAGTTTCCGCCGGATGCACACAATACCGGAACCACTCCGATTTCTGCTAGGAATCCGGCAACGGCAGCCACAAAATCCTCTTCGCCGTACACAATGGCCCGTTTCTTTGACACGTATTTGTTTCCATCCACATATGAATCAATCAAGCGCCCTCGTTGACGTTTGTATTTTTCCGGGATCACATTCGATGTCAGGCGTTCCAGCAGAGAAAAGAACAAATCTGTGGCCTTAACACCAATGGGGATGCCCAAAGATTCAAACGGGATGTCAAAGGTATTTTTCAAATATGAACCTGCACTGATCAATCCGTTTTGAACGGATCGGCTCAAAATAGAACCAAACTCCATGGATCCCCTGGCAAGGTGCATACGTTCAATTGCTTTGATCGGTGTTCCGCCTTTTTGAATGGCCTGGTATTCCACCCAGGATGGACCTTCAAGTCGTTCTGAGTAATCGGGCAGTAAAACCATCTGGATGTTCAGATCCTTAAAGATCTCTTTTAAATGCCTCAAATCCTCATTGGCCAGCATGCCCGGGAATAGATTTATTTTTTTCCGGGTCTTGGGTATGTAATTGATGGTTGTTTCTTTTGGATTGCAGCCTTCAACCACGGCTTTTACCGCCTGGTGAAACCCATCCACATGGGTGCCGGTGTAACTGGGGGTGGACACATGGATCAGACGGGTCTGGCCCATCTTGCAGTTCAGGCTGTTCAAAATCATGGGAATATCATCGCCAATGGTTTCAGACAGGCAGGTGCTGGCAATCCCGATCATTTCAGGGGTATATTGGCGGATGACATTTTCAATGGCCATTTTCAGGTTTTCACCACCACCAAAAATGGCAGATTCTTCGCTGAAATTGGACGAGGCAATGTCAACCGGTTCTTTAAAATGACTAATCAGATATCGTCTCATATATGTGGAACAACCCTGGGAGCCATGTAAAAGCGGGATAGTGCCTTCAATTCCATGGAAGACCAGTGCGGCACCTAAAGGTGTGCACATTTTACAGGCATTTCGGGTTGCAGTGTAGGGTTTCGTTTTTATCATTTTGTTTTCCTTTTTTTACATGGCCGTGTCAATGCCTTGGTGTTCGCGTCTGGGCACAAGGTCCCAGATGGGACTGGTAACAGTCTCGCTGACTTCCCGGGCAAAATTGACCATGCCGACAAAGCCTGCAAGGGGAATTTTTCTTTCATGGTTGTGGTCACAGAATCCAATACCCAGTTTATAGGCAATGGGTCTTTCCTTGACACCTCCGATGAACAGATGGGCATCTTTTTCCATGACATATTTGGCCAGTTCTAACGGATTGGCATCATCCAGGATAATGGTTCCGGGGTTACACATGTCTTTTAATAATTTGTAATCATCTGTGTTGCCGGTCTGGGACCCCACCAGGACCACTTCCATACCCAGGTGTTTGAGCGCCTTGATCAGGGAAAACGCTTTGAATGCACCGCCAACATAGATGGCAACCCTTTTGCCTGCAAGTTCAGGTTTCAGCTCGGCAAGTTCAGGGATAACGGCTTTGACCTCTTTTTGAACCAATTGGATTGTGCGTTCCATGATTTGAGGGTTGTCTTCAAAAAAGGCCGCCACATCATAGAGTGCTTCAGATGTATCTTCGATGCCAAAATACGAGACCCGGATATAGGGGATACCATATTCTTCTTCCATCTGTTTGGCCAGGTGGGCTAACGACCCTGAACATTGAACTACATTCAGGCAGGCCTGGTGGGCTGACTGAAGATCTTTCACCCGACCGTCACCGGTCATGACGGACAGGGTTTTTATGCCCATTTGTTCGTAGTATTCCTTGATCATCCAGGTTTCGCCGCCAATGTTGAATTCTCCTAGGATGTTGATACTCAAGGGAATGGTTTCTCTTAAGTTTTCAGCCTGGTTTTGTCTGCCCATGTCAATGAGCTTGAACAGGGCATCACAGGCTGCTTTGTATCCATCTTTTTTGGTTCCCTTGAACCCTTCGGAATGAACCGGCAGTACCGGGATGTCTGTTTTTTGGGCCACCTTGCGGCACACGGCTTCGACATCATCGCCAATAATACCGACAATACAGGTGGCGTAGACAAAGGCTGCCTGGGGTTCATAGGTTTCAATCAGTTCTAAAAGGGCCTGTTCCAGTTTCTTTTCTCCGCCGAAAACCACATCGGTTTCAGACAGATCAGTTGAAAAGCTCATCCGGTGAAGCTCAGGTCCACTGGAAAGCGCCCCGCGAATGTCCCAGGTATAGGATGCACATCCAATGGGCCCATGGATCAGGTGAAGGGCATCTGCAACCGGATAGAGAACCACCCGGGAGCCGCAGAAGACACAGGCTCTCTGGCTGACCGAGCCTGCTATACTTTTTTTCTCGCATGAGATCTCAAAGGTATCTTCCCCTTTTTCAAAGATCTGTTTTTTTCTGTCTTCTAATACGGCGATTGGTTTCATTGTTAAAATCCTTTATCTTACTTATAGTACGAGTTCAAAACGTTCTTCAGGTGCATCTCTGTCCAGGCGATCCAAAAGTACATCCAGGATTTTTTCCAAAAGGCGCATCCCGCCTTTGTAACAAACCGACGGAAAATAGGAGTGACCCACCCTGTCGACAATGGGAAATCCGTAACGGACAAAGGGTATATCCTCATCCCGTGCAATGTATTTCCCGTAGGTGTTTGCTATCAGCAGGTCCACTGGTTCGTTTTTTATCCACTGGTGAAGCTGAAACATATCGCCTGCAGCCTTGACATTGACTTCATAGGGAAGATCTGCGGTCAGTTCTGCGATCCGTTTTTCAAAATTTTTGCCCGGTGTTCCTGTAACAATGTGAACAGGCATCATGTCAATATCTATTAGAAATTCCACCAGGGGGATCAGATGATCCGGGTCGCCGACAATTGCTACTTTTTTTCCGTAAAAATACTGATGCATGTCCGTGATGATATCTAAAAGCTGTCCTCTTTCTTCGGTAATGATATCAGGCACACTGACACCTGCCGCTATTCTTAAAGAATCAATAAACCTATCTGTGGCTGCAAGTCCTATGGGCAGGTCCTGGACCTGGCAGGGGACCCGCCATTTGGTGTCCAACGCTCTGGCAGCATCGGCAGAGGCAGTTTCACCCAGTGCAATGGTGCCAATGGAGTCACCAATGGAGATCAGTTCTTCTTTGGTAACACCGCCCCTGGGATACAGTTTATATTTCCCGGTCTGGGGGCCATTCAAGACACCGGAGGTATCCGGAAATACAATGGGGTTGATTCTCATTTTTTTTACCATTTCTTTGATCTCTGTCATGTCAGAGGGTTCCACATATCCGGGGATGATATTGAATTTCCCATTGGGTTTGCCCGTGGATTGAGCAAACTGCATGGCCATGGCTTTTGTCATATTGGAAAAGCCAGTGACATGGGAACCCACATAGCTTGGGGTGCTGGCATGAATAACGGTTTTCCCTTCGGGTACTTTGCCGTCTTGTAAGGCTTTGTTCTTAATCTGGTTAACATCATCACCAATGGTTTCAGAAAGGCAGGTGGTGTGCACCGCAATGATATCTGGATCATAGGTGGCAAAAATATTGTCAATGGCCTGTACCAGATTGGCCTGCCCGCCAAAAACCGAAGATCCTTCCGTAAAAGAACTGGTGGCTGCCATAACCGGTTCTCTGTAATGACGGGTCAACGCACTTCTATGATAGGCACAGCATCCTTGAGAACCATGGGAATGGGGCAAACAATTGTGGATTCCAAGGGAGGCATACATGGCGCCAACGGGCTGGCATGTCTTGGCCGGGTTGATGGTGAGGGCCTTTCTGGGCTTTATCTCTTTATTTGTATGTCTGAGAAGCATTTGTGTACATTTCCTGTATTAATGGTCATTTTTTTGGTTCATTTGACGGAAACAAAAGGATTTTGCCCTGTCTATTCCCATACATATTTGGCCGACAGTTCAGGGTTGGTTTGCCAGGGGGCTTCCAGGTAACCCCAGACCTTGGAGTTAACCATTCTGTCAATTTCTTTATAGAAATTCTTATTAATTTCAATAATATTTCCTTCTTTGGCTTTTAATTGCTGCTGCAGAAAAACAGGCAAATCTACTTTGCCAACAAAGCAGATTCCTTGTGAGTCCTTTCTTTCTGCGGAAGCTAATTTTAATTCTGCTGCAATTCTACGAACTTCAGGTTTTATAATATCGCCAATAGGGAAAAGTGATTTTTCCAATTGCCACTGCGAAAGTTGACACAAAAAGTACGATTGATCTTTGTTTCCATCAACACCTGCCAGAAGTCTATGATACTTTTTTCCGTCTATCTCAATTGTTTCTTTTCGGGTATAATGACCTGTTGCTACAAAGTCAGCACCTAATTCCATTGCTTTTTCAAGAAATAAATCGAATTTTACTTCTCTATTGCACAATACATCAGGGTTTGGCGTTCGTCCTTTTTCATATTCTGAAAACATA
>JASFYZ010000260.1:0-7135 GCA_045046665.1 Desulfobacterium sp. | reverse complement strand
AAATAAATGAGCTATAACTAAAAGCCGATGTTAATTCATGTGATTGGAACTATACGTTAAAATGTCATAAGTATCAAGTCATATGACCTGCACTATAATCCCATTATTGCCACCCTTGGATGGGAACTTTCCAATATTATTTCCGGAGCACCCATCATTGGTCTGGTCCTGTCTCTTCCTGACACTGGGCCTTTATTTATTAATGCACTTTTGAACCAGGATATGTATCTTGCCGGGGCCATGATTCTCATCTACTGCACCCTTGTGATTATTGGCACTTTCTTGTCGGACATCCTGCTCATGATTGTTGATCCTCGAATGCGGGTGGGAGAAGTTAATTGATATGATGTTTAGAAACAATAAAAAGCAGGTGCGACGGGTGGATCTGGCAGGGTATTGGGAGTTGGTTTGGTGGCGTTTTCGTCGTCATCGTATGGCCATGCTGGGGGGCTCCATCCTAAGCGTCTTCCTTGTTATTGCACTGTTTTGCGAAATACTGGCACCCTATGGCCCACAAACCCGAAACAGTAAGTATTCCCAGGGACACCCAATGGGGATTCACTTTATTGATCAGGATTACAAGGTGCATCTGCGGCCCTTTGTCTATGGTAGGGAGACCAAAAGAGACCCGGTCTCATTTCGACTCTCCTCCCAGGTGAATACAGATGTCCATTGGCCCATCCACTTTTTTGTCAAAGGGGATTCTTATAAATTTTGGGGAATGTTTGAAAGTAACATACACCTCTTTGGGACAACATCAGGTGGTATTCATCTCTTTGGCACCGACAAACTGGGACGGGATGTTTTTTCCCGCATCCTCTACGCCACCCGGATTTCACTTTCGGTGGGAGCTGTGGGGGTATTTTTCGCCTTTGTGCTGGGGTTGACCATGGGAGGGATCGCCGGTTACATGGGGGGGAGAGTTGATGAGTTCATCATGCGCATGATCGAGTTTATCAGATCCATTCCCACACTGCCATTATGGCTGGCCATGGCAGCGGCCCTTCCAAGGGAATGGTCCTCCCTTAAAGTGTATGTGGCCGTGACCATTATTCTGGCCTGCATTGGCTGGACCAATCTGGCCCGTCGTGTCCGCAGTAAATTGCTCTCCATGAGAGAGGAGGAGTTCATTCTTGCGGCAAGGCTTTCCGGCTGCAGCGGAACACGGATCATTGTCCGCCATATGCTGCCCTCTTTTTTAAGCTATCTCATTGTGGATTTGACCATATCGTTTCCCTATATCATTCTGGCTGAGACCTCATTGAGCTTTCTGGGGCTGGGATTGCGTGAACCCATTGTCAGTTGGGGTGTTTTGCTCTTTTCTGCACAAAATGTGCGTTCCATTGTCCATATGCCGTGGTTGCTCTTGCCCTGTTTATTTGTTGTGGCGGCAGTGCTGGCGTTCAATTTTTTGGGGGACGGACTGCGGGATGCCGCAGACCCATTTGCAAAGATAGGATAATATAGAATGAAAAAAGAATTAAAATTAGAATTAAAACATTTATCCATTTCCCTGAAAATTGACGATTCTTTTGTCCCTGTGGTCAATAATATCAATTTAAAAATATTTAAAGGGAAGGTGTTGGCCCTGGTGGGGGAAAGCGGTTGTGGAAAAAGCGTTACGGCCATGTCACTTTTGCGGCTTTTACCCAAGGAGTTGAAAATTGTTAAAGGAGAGATTTTATACCACCATGAACGAGAGACACCCCCCGTGGACATTGCTACCCTTTCACCCACTGGCCGGGAAATCCGTGGTATTCGTGGCAATAAAATGGCCATGATTTTTCAGGAACCCATGAACTCTTTTTCCCCTTTGCATACCATTGGCAACCAGATCATGGAGGTGATCCGCCTCCACAGGAAAAAATCAAAACGGGAAGCACGGGAAATAGCCGTTGAGTTTTTAAAAAAAGTGGGGATCGGAGATCCTGAAAAAGCCGTTGATCGTTATCCCCACACCTATTCCGGAGGCATGCGCCAGCGGGCCATGATCGCCCGGGCCCTTTGCTGCAACCCCTCCATATTAATTGCGGATGAGCCCACCACTGCCCTTGACGTGACCATTCAGGCCCAGGTGCTGGCGGTCATGAAACAAATGCAAAAAAAACTTGGCACCGGAATTGTTTTTATTACCCATAATATGGGAGTGGTTGCACAGATGGCCGATGATGTGGCCATCATGTACATGGGTGAAATTATTGAACAGGGATCGGTGATGAATATTTTAAAAAATCCGCTTCATCCCTATACCAAAAATCTTTTAAAGGCGGTTCCCCAGCTGGGAGACATTGAAACCAGAAAAAGACTCAAACCCATAAAGGGTTCGGTCCCTTCTCTGTTTGAACGCCCCAGTGGATGCGCGTTTTCCCCCCGTTGTGAACAGATGATTCCCGGCAGGTGTGATCAGGACGCCCCCTCCCAACATCAGCCATTTAAGGATCATTTTGTCTCCTGTTTTCTCCATGAAAAACCATCAGATCTGGAAGGTTAAATGAAAACATTAATAGAGCTTGATAACCTGAAGGTTCATTTCCCCATTGGACGTCCCCGATTATTTGGTAAATCACAGAAAACAATAAAGGCTGTAGACGGTGTCTCTTTTAAAATCCAAAAAGGTGAAACCCTTGGGCTGGTTGGCGAAAGTGGCTCGGGTAAGACCACGCTTGGCAGGGCTGTTTTACGGTTAGTTGAACCCACCGATGGTAAAATATTTGTAAGATTTGATACGGAGAAAATCAATTTAACCGATGTGAGCCAAAAAGAACTGCGTCGGCATTGGCGTCACATGCAGATGGTTTTCCAAGACCCCTATGCCTCCTTAAATCCACGTATGACAGTGAAAGAGATCATTGGAGAATCATTACTTGCCAATAATCTGGCATCGGGCAGGGACTTGGATGAAAAAGTGATCTATATAGCCGGACTCTGTAATCTGGACGTTGGACAGCTGGGCCGCTATCCCCATGCTTTCAGCGGCGGTCAACGGCAACGCATCGCCATTGCCAGAGCACTTGTCATGCGCCCACAGTTTATTGTGGCCGACGAGCCGGTGTCATCCCTTGATGTATCCATTCAAGCCCAGATTTTAAATTTGTTAAAAGACCTGCAAGGGGAGCTGGGACTCACCTATCTTTTTATCGGCCATGATCTGAGTACCGTTGCCTATGCCTGTGACCGGGTAGCTGTGATGTATTTGGGTCAGATCGTGGAGCTGACATCAACAAAACAACTTTATTACACGCCAAAACACCCTTATACCGAGGCACTTATGTCTGCCATTCCCTCCCTGGATCCGGAAGTATCCATTCAAAACGTAATATTGGAAGGAGAGCAGCCTGATCCTGCTGATCCGCCAACAGGGTGTCCCTTTCACCCCCGTTGCAGATATGCAGACAAGGACAGATGTTCCCAGGAAAAACCTCTTTTTAGTGAGATATCCAAGGACTGGTTTGTGGCCTGTCATTTTGCCGACACGCTACAGTTAAAGGGCGCTTTATAGGAAATCAGACGTGCTTCTAATTTTTTCCAAAACTGGCCAATGTTGTGATCAGGTTTTTAAGGGTTTACAGCAGACAATATCTTTTGTAAGAAGCTAAAGAGAATGTAAATTCAATGGGGTCCATTTTTAAATTTACAGTGTATGAATTTGGGCATCCCTCATTTATGACCCAAAATATTGAGCCAGACAGAAGCCTGCCCAAAGGGCTTTAATTTAAGGAAATTTTAAATGAATATTTTACACATGTCTGATTTGCATTTTGGAACGCGCCATTGGGAAGGCAATGATGAGCTGTTGTTGGAAAAAATAAACTCATATCATGCTGATCTCGTCATCAACACCGGTGACAGTACTTCTGATGGGCTGGAAAGTGAATATCAGGATGCGGGACAGTTTTTAAAGGGTATTAACTGCAAAAACGTTATTTCTATTATCGGGAACCATGATAAAAGGAATATGCGGTCCCATGAATATTTCAGGAAATACATTTATAAAAACGAGATCATCTCCCCCACAAGACCGGAACTGACCACCAAGAAAAACCTTTTTTTAAAACGGGATATCACCAAAATAAAAGATAATTTCACGGATCTTAATTATATTAAGTTGCTCACCATTGATGATATAACCGTGTTGATCATTTGTATAGATTCCAATCAGCTTTCCGAAGATGAAGGCTTTGTTGAAGAGGAACTTTTAAGGAAAATTTCAAAAAAAATCAGCCGGATGAAATATGATAAGTCGATGATGTTAATTCACCACTCTATTCTGGCCACGGATGAGGGGGCGCTCCAGAATTCCTTACTCCTGACAGAATTTATCCGGGAACATAAAATAAAAGATGTCTTTTGCGGTCACACCCATCAGCTGGATTTGAGAGAAACCACCGATCTTTATTTTAATCATTCTTTTACCCAGTACATGGTGGGTTCATTATCCTCCTGTAACCACAGTGACGATGATAATATGTTTTTATTCTTTGAAAATTGGGGCACCCCGGAGTTACGGGTTCGTGTAATAAGGATTCTTCTTGATGGCGATGAAGACGATATTAGTTTTAGTGAAGAGTTGATTCTGGGAAACGAAGATTCACCCACCCTCCCTCCTATTATAGCCTTGGAAACAAATTAATTTGGGCGCATTTCCATTTCCCCGGTCGGATGCTTCAATAGCGATGGGTGTCAGGCTTGCCTGAATATCAGATCCATAGAATGGTATGATGATGCCGGGAAAATGGAAGTACGCCCATTAGTCGTTGGCGTTCAACTTACTTATTTTCATGCTTGTTTTTATGGCACGCATGCTTTATACTTCCAAGCTTTTATATATGAGAGTGTTTGCAAACCCAAGCATTGACTTTCATTTTTTGTTGTGGGCAGACCCCGGGAAATCGCCTGGGTCTGCCCATGGCAGTTATTCAACAGGGAAAGGGCGGATGCGCCGGGAATATGATCCGGTTTGTCCTCTTTATTTTCCCCCTTACGCGTGGGGCTTAAAAAAAACAGACACATGGCCATAAAGAAGAGAAAAACAGCAGAACTTGACATCATTGATCTCGCATTTGGGGGAAAGGGGATTGCCAAACCCGATGGATTTCCCGTTTTTGTGGACAGAACGCTTCCAGGGGATAAAGCCCTTGTCAGGATCACCAAAAAGAAGAAAAACTATGCCGAAGGGAAATTGATTGATCTCATTGAGCCCTCTCCCCTGCGCCAGGATGCTCCCTGTGATTATGCGGGATACTGCGGCGGTTGTCGATGGCAGGCCCTTCCCTATGAAAAACAGCTGGAATACAAAAAAAATCATGTGACGGAGTCCCTGGAGCACATTGCGCTTTTGAAAGATATTCCCGTGAAGGATGTGGTTCCATCGGATCAGATTTTTGAATTTCGAAACAAAATGGAGTTTTCCTGCACCGATCGCCGCTGGCTCACCCCGGAAGAGTTGGAAAACCCTGAAATTATAAAGGGGTTTGGTCTGGGGCTTCATGTGCCAGGTACTTTTGCCCATGTCATTGACATTAAAAAATGCCACATTCAACCGGATCTTGGGAATCAAATTTTAGGAGATATCCGGGAATACATCAAGACGTCGGGGTTACCCGCCTATGGTCTGACTTCCCACCAGGGGTTTTGGCGGTTTGTGATGCTCAGATGCTCCTCGGCCCATGGACACTGGATGGTGAACCTGGTGACAAAGGAAGAGAATGATGCCGTGCTGATTCCCCTGGCAGAAAAGCTCATGGCAACATATCCGCAAATCACCTCGGTGGTGAATAATGTGACGGCAAAAAAGGCAGGCGTTGCCACGGGAGAATACGAAAAAGTGCTGGGAGGGGAACGCTGTATTCGGGAAAAGCTGGGTGATTTCACCTTTGAAGTGTCAGCCAACTCTTTTTTTCAGACCAATACCAGGGGGGCTGAAAAACTCTATTCCCTGGTGTCCCACTATGCGGCCTTGACCGGTACTGAGCATGTCATTGATCTTTACTCCGGCACCGGCACCATCCCCATCTGGCTGTCCAGGGATGCGGCCCGGGTCACCGGCATCGAAATTGTGGAAAGTGCTGTGGCCGATGCCGGTAGAAATGCCACCCTCAATGGCATTGAAAACTGCACTTTTCATGTGGGGGATATCAAGACCGTTCTGCCGGAAATTGACAAGCGGTGTGATGTGATGATCATTGATCCGCCCCGGGTGGGCATGCATAAAGATGTGGTGGACCAGGTGATTAACATTGCCCCGGCAAAAATTGTGTATGTTTCGTGCAATCCGGCCACCCTTGCCAGGGATCTTTTTATGCTCAAGGAACACTACAACGTGATTGAGGTTCAGCCCGTGGATATGTTTCCCCATACCTTTCACATTGAGTCTGTGGCTTTGCTTGAGTTAAAATCTAAAGGGACTTCATGATTCCTTGGAAAAAACTGGATTCAACTTCTACACCGGATGGCAAAAATGAGGTGGTTCTGCTCCAGCGGGACCATGAATTTTCCATCCGGGTGGATGGCCAGGAGCTGATGAACAGCCGCATGAACGGATCGGAAAAGGTGCTGGCAAAACTGGCCTGTAAACCCATTTCCCAGCGCCCGGGAGCAAGGGTGGTGATTGGGGGGCTGGGCATGGGGTTTACCCTGGTATCGGCCCTGATTCATTTACAATCCCATGCCACTGTGATCCAGGTGGAGCTTTTGCCAGCCATGGTTCAATGGCATGAGCAGTTTCTGGGTCATCTTTGTGATCATGCTGTAAAAGACGGCCGGGTGGACGTTGTCACCCAGGATATTGTTCATTATCTTAACAACGAAAATCAGACCTTTGATGCCATTATTCTGGATGTGGACAATGGCCCTACAGGTTTAACCCAGGCAGGCAACAATAACCTCTATGATGGAGCCGGGCTCGGGATGATCAAGCGTCGCCTTACCCCCGGTGGAATACTGGCCGTGTGGTCTGCCAAGGATTCTGCACCCTTTACCCAACGATTGAAATCCGCAGGATTTGAAGCCAAGGTGCACACGGTTTATGCCAGACCCAACAACAAGGGGGGAAGACACACCATCTGGATTGCCACTGCTTAGTTAGGAATGAGTCTGAAATAACTTAACCTGGGAGCGCGGACGTCTCGTCCGCATT
>JASFYZ010000259.1:0-4631 GCA_045046665.1 Desulfobacterium sp. | reverse complement strand
CCCAATTGGTCTGTTCCATTACCCCTCCCCGGGGGCTCTGCTGAGGTAACCTTGGAGGCTACTTTTTCATATAAAACATACATGGCTGTAACCACCAGCCACAACGAAAAATGAAATTCCAACGATTACAGACTATTGGACGGAGTTTCATATAAAAATACCGACAGCAGAACCCCTGACGTTCCCGTTCCGGTTGGGCAGCCGCCGGGGCGGTATTATGCCATTTTTATTATCGAGATATACAGATGGAGCAATACCCCTATGTTAAAAGCATGGTTGAATAAATTGGAACAGCGCATCATTGACATCAGCGGCAGCGAGCACCGAGCCAGCTTCTTTTCCCTGGAAAGTCTTTTGATATTGATTTCCCTGGTATATCAAATGGTGACCACCCTGAGGGTGGGGCTCTATGATCTGGGCATTTTAAAGCGTCATCGATTTCCTTGCCGGGTGATCTCCTTTGGTAATATTGTGGCCGGGGGCAGCGGCAAAACCCCCATGGTGATGCATGCGGCTTCCCTGCTGACTTCCATGGGACTTGGAGTGGTTGTGATCACCCGGGGATATGGGGGCACAGCCGGTAAAAATGGGGCCGTGGCTGGAGATGCTATCCATTGTTTTCTGGGTCCAGAAGAGGCCGGTGATGAGCCCTGCATGATGGCCTGCCGGAAGCAATACCCCGTCATTGTGGACCGGGATCGGGTTCGGGGGGCAAGGCGTGCCATGGCAAGGTTTTGTCCCCAGGTGATCCTTTTAGATGATGCCTTTCAGCATTTGCGCATCCACCGGGATCTTAATATTGTGCTCATGGATGCCACAGCGCCCCTTGGAAACGGAAAAGTACTTCCGGCTGGCCGGTTAAGGGAATCTTTTCATGCCGTGGAAAAACGGGCCGATCTTGTGATGTATACCCGCTGTTTAAAGGGAAAACTCCCCCTTGAAGGTTCATGGAGCCGGGGGAAACCTATGTTCATGACACAACATATACCTTTTTTGTATCGCTTTGTTCAACAGGCGCAACCCTTGTCAAGAAAAGAGCCATCACTTGCCATGCTCAACGGCAAAACCGCCGTTGTTTTTTCTGCCATTGCGGACAATGGGGGATTTTGCCGTTCGGTGGAGCAATGCGGGGTGAGGGTGCTGGAGCATCTGTGTTTCAAGGATCATCATCTGTTTGATGCCCGGGAGATCAGAGACCTTTTCCACCGGGCCAGTGCTTTGAAGGCTTCCCTGATCATCACTACAGAAAAGGATTATGCCCGGTTGGGTTTTCCTGAAAACTGGCCTGTGGATCTGGCGGTTATGGGGGTGAAAATTGAATTTATTGAAGGGGAAGATCGATTCAAATCGCTTCTTTTGTCATGTGTTGGCAGGTGAAAAACGACACCAGAGCCTCCAATGGTGGTATTGTGCTATTTTTATTATTCATTATAAAAGGTACGTTTCTAATGACGGGTAATGTGTTCATAAACCGTTTCAGGATCAATGCGGTCCATGCACCAGGGGTGGGGACATTCCCGACGGTTGCACGGCGAACAGTCTGTGGATGCCATGATTACTTCCCCGGCATAGGGGCCGGTGCGCCGGGGGGTGGAAGGGCCAAAAAGGGCAATGGTAGGGGTGCCCAGGGCCACGGCAAGGTGCATGGGACCCGTATCACAGCTCACCACCCCCTGGGCATGGGAAAGAATTCCCGTCAACTCCCGGAGGCTGGTTTTCCCCGTGAGGTTGATCACTTTACCGGTGGCATAGTTTTCCACCATTTCTCCCCGATCCACATCTTCGGGTCCCCCGGTGATGACGGTGGTCATGCCCAGTTTCTGCTGGATCAGGTCTGCCAGAATGGCAAATTTTTCTGTGCCCCATAGGTTGGCTTTTTTGGTGGCGCCAATGTTCAGCACCACATAGGGCCGGGGCAAGGCCACCCTTGAAAAGGGATGAACTGCCATGGTCCACTCTATGGGTGATTCTGGAATTTTCAGGTGGTCACAAAAATCAAGATATTGATCCAGCATGTGCTTGCCGGAATCACCCGGGGAAATTCGGGTGAAGGGAAAAAGCCAGGTGAGTTCCTTGCATCGTTTTTTATCAAATCCCAACCGTTGTCTGGACCGGGATGCCATGCAGAAAAAACCGGACTTCAGAGTTCGTTGGAAATCAATGGACAGATCATATTGCTCCCGGCGCAGGATGCCCAGGGTTTTTGTTATCCCTTGTTTCTCATTGCGATCAAATACAATGGTGCGATCCACTGCCGGATGATCCAGAACCATGGGCAGACTTAAAGGGGCCACCAGCCAGTGGATTTCTGCATGGAAGTGGTGCTTGAGCCGGATCACAGCTGGCAGGGTATTGATTACATCCCCCAATGCCCCAAGCTTGATAATAAGGATTTTCATTTTTTTCAAATCTTTTCCTCGATGATTAAATTTTGCATGACAACGGTGTGAGAATGGATGTGATCAGTGTTTGTTTTTGTCATTGGGTTGATATATCCAGCGGTTGTGCAGTCAAAAATATTGTTGGAAAACATCCAATTGTCCATGGAGTTAAATATAAGATTTTATATCACAATTTTTTCCTGACAAACAGTAGGAATCATGCAAGCTAACCCTTCAAGAATTTTTAGTATAAATTTAAAAAATGTGTTATTTCTCTTTGCAGGGCAGATGATATTTGTTGTTGATGTCAGCCACCGACACAACAAATAATGAGAAATATTTCAGGGAGCTGTTGGATGGAGAATAAATTTACCCTTTCCGTTATTGTTATTACCAAAAATGAAGCAGATCGGTTGGAGCGGTGTCTGGCATCAATAAAAGCCCTTGCCGATGAGATCATTATTTATGACAGCGGTAGCCAGGACAATACCTTGGAGATTGCGGCACGGTATACCCACAAGATTTTTCAAACCGATTGGCCTGGATATGGTCCCCAGAAGCAGCGGGCCCTTTCCAGTGCCCGGTGTGACTGGGTGTTGTCCATTGACGCTGATGAGGTGGTCTCCCCTGAACTTGCCCGGGAGATCGTTGAGGTATTAAACCAAGATCCCCGGGAAGTGGCCTTTAGAATTCCCTGGTCTGTGATCAATTTTGGAAAACGGCTGGACCACGGCAATAGCGCCCGCAGTGTCAAACGACTGTTCCGGCGGGAAGGTGCAAGGTTTACCAATGCCATTGTCCATGAGGCAGTGCTCCTTCCTCCGGGAAGTCATGTGGGTAAACTCAAAAATCGGCTGATCCATTATTCCATCCGGGATTTTGAGCATTATCTGATCAAGAATCGCACCTATTCATGGCTGGGTGCCCAGAAACGGTTTGATGTGGGGAAAAGAGGCTGGGGGCTGCCCGGGGCCGTGTTCCGGGCCTTCTGGGTTTTCTTCCGCTGTTATGTCATCCGTAGGGGATTTCTGGACGGTCAGGTGGGATTTCTGGTGGCGGCCATGTACAGCCAGGGGGCATTTAACAAATATGCGGGGTTGTGGAGTTTACAACGCATGGCCCGGCTCAATGCCAATCTACCCCAAGACCCGAACGGACCCAAAAGACAATGAAAAGATATCTTCTTTATGTTTCCCATCTTTACGCCTTTGCCATTGTACGCCCCCTGCAGGAAGAGATTCTTCGTCAGGGGGGCACTGTGGTATGGTTTCTGGCACAGAAAAAATACATTCCCCGTCTTAAAAAGGGCGAACGCCTGCTGGAAACCGTGGATGCGGTGATGAAATTTCAGCCGGATGTGGTGTTTGTGGCCAGCAATGTGGTACCTGATTTTTTTCCGGGAATCAAGGTGCAGCTCTTCCATGGGTTCAACGCCCAAAAGCGGGATGCTTCCCGGGGCCATTTCAAGATTCGGGGATTTTTTGACCTTTATTGCACCCAGGGGCCTTCCACCACCATACCTTTTAAAGCGTTGGAAAAAAAACATGGGTATTTCAAAGCGACCCAGACGGGGTGGGCCAAGGTGGACCCCCTGTTCAAGGTGGGTACTGCTTCCCGGAGTAAAATAGAGAGGAATTTACATTTGCCTGACCTGTCAGATCCTCGGCCGGTGGTGCTGTTTACCTCCACGTTTACACCTGCTCTGAGCGCTGCCCATCAAATCTACGATGCCGTGGCAGCCATGATGCACCGGAAAAACTGGCGATGGATCATCACCTTTCATCCCAAGATGGACCCTGACGTGATTTTAAAATATAAAAATCTCTGTCAGGCCTGCCAGGCAACTTTTTATGGGGGGGATGACGTGATTCCCCTGCTTAAACAGGCCGATGTCATGCTGTCAGACACCTCCTCCATCATTTCAGAATTTATCCTCCAGAAGAAACCAGTGGTGACTTTTTGTAACCGCATACCTGGGGATCATCTGATCAACGTCACAGCCCCCCGGAATTTGAACCAGGCCATTGCCCATGCCCTGACCAGGCCAGCCTCCCTGATGACTGCCATTGATGGTTACATTGCCGATATTCATCCCTATGACGATGGGCACTCCAGTGCCAGGGTGCTGGCTGCTGTGGATGATTTTTTGGAAAATAAAGAACACGTTCAGGGGCACAAGCCCCTGAATCTGGTGCGTCGCATGAAAATGAGATTCAAATATCGGTATTACCGGTGGTAAGGGACTTAAGG
>JASFYZ010000258.1:0-6385 GCA_045046665.1 Desulfobacterium sp. | reverse complement strand
GCTTTACCTTGAAACTGAAAATAAAGGGGTATCACTATGGGCATTATAGCTGACAAGATCAGGGATTTAAGGGATAGAGAATCAAAAATCCTTGAAATGGGGGGCGACAAGGCCCTGGAAAAAAGACGAAAAAAAGGAGTGCTCAACGCCAGGGAACGTCTATATTTGCTGTTTGATTCCGGAACCTTTCGGGAAATCGACATGTTTGTGACCCACCGGTGTACTAACTTTGACATGGCTGAAAGAGAGATCCCGGCAGATGGGGTAGTCACCGGCCATGGAAAGGTGGGCGGTCGAGTTGTCTTTGCTTATTCCCAGGATTTCACGGCACGGGCGGGCAGCATGGGAGAGATGCAGGCCAAGAAAATTTGTAAGATTCAGGACATGGCCATGAAAGCCGGTGCTCCGGTGGTGGGGCTAAACGATTCCGGTGGTGCCAGAATACAAGAAGGGGTGGACTCCCTGTCAGGGTATGGAGAAATTTTTTTCAGAAACGCATCGGCATCGGGTGTGATTCCCCAGATTACTGCCATTATGGGGCCCACTGCCGGTGGGGCAGTTTACTCTCCGGCCATGACCGATTGGATTTTCATGGTAAAAGAGAGCAGCTACATGTTCATCACAGGTCCCCAGGTGATCAAGTCCGTAACCGGTGAAGAGATCTCATTTGAAGAACTTGGTGGAGCCATGACCCACAATGAAAAGAGCGGTGTGGCCCATTTTGCATGTGAATCGGATCAAGATGCCCTGGAACAGATTCGGCAGTTGCTCACCTACCTGCCCTCCAACAACATGGAAGATCCCCCTATAAAGAAAACCGGGGATGATCCCCATCGTCTGGATGATCGCCTGGATACCCTGATTCCGGATAATCCCAACCAGGCTTATGATATTAAGACGGCGATCACCAGTATTGTGGACAACGGTGACTATTTTGAGCCCCATCAATACTTTGCCAAAAATATGGTGATCTGTTTTGCCAGAATGAACGGCAGGGTCATTGGTATCATTGCCAATCAGCCTGAACATCTTGCAGGATGTCTGGACATTAATGCGTCGGACAAAGCCACTCGGTTTATTCGATTTTGTGATGCCTTTAATATTCCCATACTCACCATCGCTGATGTGCCGGGTTATTTGCCGGGCAGTGATCAGGAGTGGAGCGGTATCATTCGCCATGGGGCTAAACTATTGTGGTGTTATTCCGAAGCCACCGTGCCCAAACTCTTGCTCATCACGCGCAAGGATTACGGTGGATCGTACATTGCCATGTGCTCCCGGCATCTGGGAGCGGACATGGCTTTTGCATGGCCCAGCGCCCAGATTGCCGTCATGGGTGCTGAAGGGGCAGCCAATATCATCCATGCCAGGGAGATCAAAAATGCCGATGATCCTGTAAATACCCGCAATCAGAAAATTGAGGAGTATGACGCATTGTTTTCCAATCCATATTGTGCGGCAAGTCGCGGATATGTGGATGCTGTGATTCGTCCGGCAGAAACCCGGGCACGCCTCTGCGACGCTCTGGAAGCTCTTTGTACCAAAAGAGAAATGCGTCCAGCCAAAAAACATGGAAATATTCCCGTATAGAGGATTTTACATGACCGTTGATAAAAAAAAAATAGCTACCATTACTGGTGCCGTATTTACTTATATAAAAACAAATGAAGAGGCGGCATATGTCCCGTCTCAACTCTGGTCCGAAGAAACTCTTTCAGATCTACCCACTGTAGGCGATACCGATAGCTGTCATTATCTATGGTCAAGTGCTGGGCGTACAGAGCAGATGCAGCTGCGTGCCATGATGCAGATGAGAGCTTTCAAGTAGTTTGCATATACCTTGAAAAAGTCGTAAAGGAGTTATAAATGTCAAAAAGAACAAAAAAACAGAATGTTGCAAAAAAGAGTAATTCCCGGGCTGATATTCCTGAAAAGTCAGCTGCCATTCGCACCTTTAATGTGTTTGTGGATGGTGAGTTCTTTGAGGTGGGCGTGGATGAGATTGGCGGAGCCCCCGTGATTGCCTATACCCAGCCTTCAGTGCCTGTCTCCCCTGCCATGCACATTACTGCATCTACTGCATCCGTCGTGGGAAGCATTCCGCCACCTCCCCCTCCGGCGGCATCAGCATCCATGTCACCCATAATTGCATCAGCACCTGCTGCACCATCAAAACCTGTAGCCGCAAAAGCCTCTGCTGCTCCGTCACCTGTTTCGTCACCTTCTGCTTCCGGCACTGCTGTAAAAGCACCTATGCCCGGTATGATCATAAAATATAAGAAAAATCAAGGAGATGCCGTAAAAAAAGGAGAAGCCGTTGTGATCCTTGAAGCCATGAAAATGGAAAATGCATTGGTGTCTCCGGCGGATGGAGTGATAAAGGAAATTTGTTGTAATTCTGGCGATTCCGTATCAAAGGATACGGTGCTTGCCCTTATTGAGTAGCACCCCATCACCCTAAGGGTAGCGGTAAAAATTTCCCAATCGCTTTTCATTGTACAGGAATTTTTTTAACAAACTCCTGCAGCAGCATAATCTAATTGTCGTTAACGGAAAAAAAAATTAGCGAAAAAGCCGGTTTAGCCAAAGCGCACAAGTGGTGAGAAGGTTGTCTTGATTGAAGAAGATCCAGATGTCTTGGAAGAAGGGATAAATATCACGAACAGGTACAATAAAAAAAAGGAGAACACACATGCAAGTTCCCATGAGCCCTGTTAGGATTCTCAAAAGAGCTGTAAAATTGTATGGAGAAAAAACAGCTGTTGTTGACGGTGAGATGCGGTTGTCCTATGTACAGGTTCAAAATAGGGTAAATCGAGTGATTCATGCTGTACGGGAAATGGCAATCCCAAGGGAAGGAAGAATCGCTATACTGGATTACAACACCCACCGCTATATGGAGCTTTATTTTGGCATGGCAGCATCGGGATGTGTTCTTTCCCCCCTCAACACCCGAATCAGTGCGGAAGAGTACATCTACATCCTGAAAGATTCTGAAGCCGAGGGCATTATTTTCCATTATGATTTCAAACATGTTATGGCCCAGGTACAAAAATCGGTTCCCACTCTGAAATATTTCTATATTGCCGATGGACCGGCAGATGAAAGCTGGATCACCGGTACCTATGAGGCACTCATTGATAATGCCGATGACAATCCCGTCATAGTTGAGCCGGAAGATGAAAACGCCATGCTCAATCTCTACTATACCAGCGGCACCACGGGAAATCCCAAGGGCGTTATGCTTACCCACCGTAACATCTATGCCAATGCCCTGAGCGCCATCATCTCCTTTAAAGTGGATGATGCCACGGTATGGCATCACATCGCCCCCTTGTTTCACCTTGCCAATGCTTTTTTCATGTGGACCATCACTTATCAGGGGGGGGTGCCATGTCATGCAGCGACAATTTATCCCCAAAGATGTGCTGCAGACCATGCAAGATGAAAAGGTGACCGCCACCATGATGGTTCCCACCATGATCAATTTCCTTCTGGATTTGCCGGAACTTGAAACCTATAACCTGGATGCCCTGGCTTGGACCATGGTGGGTGGTTCCCCCATGTCGCCAGCCAATGCAGAACGTATGATAAAAAAACTGGGTTGCCAATATTATTCCGCATATGGTCTCACCGAAACCACGCCGCTTCTCACCATGGGCAACCTGAAAAGCACCTTGACGGATAAACCCGAATCGGAAAAGATGGATTACATCACCCGCACTGGCCTGGAAGTGCCCGGCGTGGATATCAGGGTGGTGGATATCAACGACAATGCCGTCCCATGGGACGGCACTACCGTGGGGGAAATCATCGTCCGGGGCGATAATGTGATGAAAGGATATTGGAAATTGCCAGAGGCCACAAAAGAAGTCATAAAAAATGGTTTTTTCTACACCGGTGATCTGGCCACAGTGGATCCCCAGGGCTATGTATTGATCGTAGACCGGGCAAAGGATATTATCATCAGCGGAGGTGAGAACATATCATCCGTGGAAATAGAAAATATCATATACAAACATTCCCATGTACTGGAGTGTGCCGTCATTGGCGTTTTTGATGATAAATGGGGTGAAGTACCCGCAGCCTTGGTGGTTAAAAAACAAAATACAGATCTGTCAGAGCAGGAGCTGTCAGAATTCTGCAGGGAAAGGCTGGCAAAATTCAAATTGCCTAAAAAGATCAGATTTCTTTCCGAACTTCCCAAAACAGGTTCTGGAAAAATTCTGAAAACCATCCTTCGGGATAAGTACACCACATCATCGTAACAATAACAATTTTAAGTCTTCGAGAGATGGCCAATAATTGAGCAAGATCTAATGGAACATTTAGACACCCCAATATTAAGATATGGGCTATCACCATAAGCCGGGACAGTTTGGAGTGATTAATGAAGGTCTTTCAGCAAGCAAATAGGGCATCCCGGAAAAGCCTTGTTCTACAGGATATACCGGCTTATGACGGTAGCCGATAATGGAGAAAAAATGGTCTACGACAATATTATATTAGAAATTAAAAATTCAGTGGCAGTTATAACTTTCAACCGACCTAAGGTGCTCAATGCATTGAGTGCCAATCTAATGAATGAGTTTTCAAATGCGATTGGTAGTATTTCCGAAGACAATGATATCCATGTCCTTTTATTAACAGGAACGGGTGAAAAATCATTTGTTGCAGGTGCTGATATATCCGAAATGGTTAGTATCAGTGCAACGCAGGCAAAATCATTTTCTGAAAGAGGAAACTCTATTTTAAACAAACTCCAAGCGATGCCTAAGCCCGTCATTGCAGCTGTGAATGGGTTTGCCTTGGGAGGAGGTACTGAAATTGCGCTGGCTTGTGACTTTATTTATGCATCGGAAACGGCTCAATTTGGATTGCCGGAGATCAATTTAGGAATTATCCCGGGGTATGGCGGTACCCAGCGGCTGGCCAGACTTATCGGAAAAAATAAGGCCAAAGAAATGATATTTACAGGCAAGTTCATCAATGCTGCTGAGGCTGAAAAAATGGGAATCGTCAATCGGGTATTGTCACAAGAATTGCTGATGAATGAGGTGATGAAAACAGCGAAGACCATCGCATCAAAGGGGCGGGTGGCGGTAAAAGCCGCCAAGCAAGCGATTAATGAAGGATTAAATGTTGATTTATTAAGTGGCACTTGTATTGAGACAGGCCTGTTCGCTTTAACAAAGGCGAGCCCGGATGCAAGAGAGGGCATGGAAGCCTTTTTGGATAAGCGGAAACCTGTTTTTAAAAGCAGCTTGGCGGACTGAATGCACAAAAAAAATGCTGACCTGAACAATAATTTAAACTCCAAAGGCGTTCCTACCCAGATTAAAAATCCGGAGCTTGTTCGGAAACGTCGCCGACAGATTGTGGATGCTGCGGTAGATCTGTTTGTGGAGCATGGATACCATAAAACCACCACAAGAATGATTGCCCGGGCGGTTGGGTTCTCCATTGGCTCTCTCTATGAGTATGTAAGTTCCAAGGAGGATATCCTCTATCTGGTCTGTGAAGCAATCCATTCAGAGGCAGAAAAAGAAATAAAGGATGCCCTGGCGGGAACGGGAAATTCAAAAGAAACCCTGAGGGAAATGATTCGGGGATATTTCAGGGTTTGTTGCCACATGAGCGAGCACATTCTTCTCTTGTATAAAACAACCCAATATTTACCATCACATTGGAAAGAACAGATTTTGGAAAAGGAACTACAAATCATCAATCTTTTTGTTTGTGCACTGCAAAGATCCTCTGATGATGGAAATTTTCCTGGGCTGGATTTGAGAGCTGCCTCTCTTGTGGGTCATAATATTGCTGTATTGGGTCAAATGTGGGCATTTCGCAAATGGTATCTCGCCAAACAATTTACCATTGATGAATTCATAGAAAATCAAAGCCTATTTGTCATGAAACTTATGTTTTAAAGCCTATAAAGAGTTGTATCGGCTACACAGCGGTACTGCAAGAATTAATGGATAGTACTTAAGACGTGACAACCTTCTGTCCATGGGAATTTTTCAACCCTTTAAAAAGGATTTCAAAAGCGATTTCCAGTGTCTGTTTGACAAAATCTTTTTCATTGTTAAAGAAGCGTTTGCTGTTTACCCAAAGGATAACGCCCGAATAGGTGGACCAGATAATGTCTGCAACGGCAACGGGATGTTGCCTGGTAAACACACCAGCCTCCATTCCTTCCTCCACAATGTTGGCTATTACACCAAGTGATCGGGAAGAATTTTTTTTAATCTGATTTATCACTTGACTGGAAGTGTTTTTCAATGTCTCGCCGGATTGCAAATGAAAAAGATTGATTAATGCTACGGGGTCTGATTCATATACATTGATAAATTTTATTTTTAATTCATTCAATTTGTTTTCA
>JASFYZ010000257.1:0-6661 GCA_045046665.1 Desulfobacterium sp. | reverse complement strand
AAAGAAATCATACGACTAACCGAAAAGGTAAAGGCAGCCGGTTGAGCGGCCAAAATTGATCCAGCGGTACTGGATCGTGTTGTGGGAGGGCTTGTGGCAAAGGGTCATCCCGATCTTATTGTAGGGCTGGAAACCAGTGATGATGCCGGGGTGTTCCGCATCAACAAAGAGACCGCCTTGATTCAGACATTGGATTTTTTGACCCCGGTGACAGATGATCCCTACGAGTTCGGCCAAATTGCAGCGGCCAACTCGTTAAGTGATGTCTATGCCATGGGCGGCACCCCCCTGACAGCCATGAACATTGTCTGCTTTCCCAGTGCAGATTTTGCCGAAGAGGTCCTCCAGCAGACCCTGCAGGGAGGACTGGACAAAATCCATGAATCCGGAGCCACCCTGGTGGGAGGCCACAGCGTGGATGATCCTGAATTTAAATATGGGCTGTCCGTCACCGGTGTGGTCCACCCGGACCGGGTACTCACCAATCATGGCATCCGCACCGGAGATCAGATCATTCTCACCAAACCCGTGGGAACCGGCATTGTGGCCACGGCGTTGAAGGGGAAGCTTGCCGATGCCAGCACCATCCGGAAGATGGTAAAAATCATGTCCACCCTGAACCGGGACGCGGCTGAAGTTATGGCCGGTTTTGATGTGGGGGGATGCACGGACGTCACCGGGTTTGGCCTGGCAGGGCATCTGTTGGAAATGGCCCAGGGCGGAAGGAAAGACATTGCGCTTTTCACCGCAGATGTGCCGATCATTGACAATGCCTCAGATTGGGCAGCCATGGGCCTGGTACCCGCTGGCACCTTCCGGAACCGGCGGTATTGCGAACCGGGCATGGTGATTCCCGGGCAAATGGATAAAATCGTTCTGGATCTCATGTTTGATCCCCAGACTTCCGGGGGGCTTCTCATCAGTGTGAAAAAGCAAGATGTCAAAGATTGCCTGTTGGCCATGCAGGACCGGGGCATTCCCGCAGCCCTGGTGGGGGAGGTAACCGGGGATCATAGTTGCGGCAGGGTGACCCTGACATAGATATGGCATTGGAACCGGGTCCCATAATTTTTTTGACATTGACTTGATAGAAATCATGTGTTAGTTCCATTTAACTTCTCTTCCTGGGTTTATATGCAAGGGTGGGGGGATGAACATGCGTATTTTTGCTTGACATTTTTTGGGTTATTTGACAATAACCCACATGAAATATTTTGCGTATCGGGATGGATACGCTATCAGCCTTTGACCTGGTAGAAGCCTTCTTTTGGATCTGTGATCCAGGAGGGGAACATTCACCAATAGTGATCATGTCCACTCAATATTAGTGACAGATCCCAAAAAAGGATCCATGAAAAAAGAGACAGCCAAAAGCGTTCGGGAACTTGCATATTACAGCAGTCTCGGTCTGTCCGTGGCCATTGCCATTTTTCTTGGGCTGTTTGCCGGGATCTGGCTGGATGGAAAGTTTGATACAAATCCAATTCTGACCCTGGTGGGTCTGGGATTGGGCATTGCCGCCGGGTTTAGAAATCTGGCCATGGCGGCAAAGAGGAGCCGAAAGCTTTAATCGTATGGGTATTCATCAGCGAATGATCAAATTTGTAACCGCGGCCAACTGGTTTTTGTTTGTGGTGGGATCGCTTCTGGGCTTCATAAACACCCCTGTTCGATTTGCCATGGGCATTTTAACAGGTTCTCTCTTGGTGACCCTGAACTTTCATCTTCTAAGGCACACCCTTTACAAGGCCCTGGATACCTCTTCCGGGAAGTCTTCCAGTTCAATACTTGGTGTGGTGCTTATAAAATATTATATTCGATTTGCCATAAGCGGAATTGCTATATTCGCGCTTATAAAAGGAAATATTGTTGATCCGTTGGGTCTGATTCTGGGCCTTTCGGTTGTGGTTGTCAGCATAATGGCAGCAACCACGCTGGAATTAACAAGACTAATTTTTAAGGAGGCGGTCTAAGGTGGAGCATCCATATCTATTCTTTGTAAAGCTGTTTGAGTTGATTGGTCTGGGCCATTTTGCTCACGGCAACGTGCATGTTGTTTACATGTGGGTTGTGATGGGCATTCTTATTGGTTTTGGCTGGCTTGCGGGTAAAAATACCCAACTGGTGCCAGAACCTGTTCAAAATGTATTTGAAGTGTTAATCTCGGGACTGGAAGATTTCATGATAACCATTTGCGGTGAAGAGGGTAGATGGCTTTTCCCCTTGGCCGCGACTATCTTTCTTTTTGTCTTCATTGGTAACCTCATCGGTCTTGTACCCGGGTTCTTTCCCCCCACGGCAAGTCTTAACACCACGGCCGCTCTGGCGCTTATCACGGTGATCTGGACCCACGTCATCGGTATTAAATACCATGGTGCCAACTACTACAAACACTTCCTCGGACCGGTGTGGTGGATGGTTCCCCTTATTTTGCCCATTGAGCTCATCGGACATGCTGCCAGAATTTTATCCCTCTCTTTCCGTCTTTTCGGAAACATGATGGGTCATGAGCTGGTATTGGGCATCCTGTTTGCCCTGGCCGGGGCTTTCTTTGCGCCTCTGCCCATCATGGCATTGGGTATTTTTGTTGCCCTGGTACAGGCCTTTGTGTTTTTTCTTCTGGCCGTCATGTACTTCACAGGTGCCATGGAACACGCTCATTGATAACGGACTTTTGTTGCGCCGGATTGATCCGACGTAACTTTGTGTAAGAAATGCGGGGACCTGGAAGAAGCCGCAGAAACATTAATTTATTTTAATCAGGTAATAGGAGAAAAAAAATGGATTTTTTTACCGCATGTGTATGGGCAGCTGGTTTTGCCATTGGCGTCGCAGCTTTCGGTTGTGGTATTGGTCAGGGCATGGGCGTAAGTGGTGCTGTTCAGGGTATTGCTAGAAATCCTGAGTCTTCAGGTAAAGTAACAGTTACACTGCTTATTGGTCTTGCCATGATCGAGTCTCTGTGTATTTATGCACTGGTTGTTGCACTGATCCTCATCTATGCACATCCCCAGGCTGCAGCATTTGCAAAGATCGTTGCTGGTTGATCCATACACGATTAAGATAGTTTTTGCATGACAAAGGGCGTTAACTCGGGATCTCCGGGTTAACGCCCTTTTTTTATTCACTCATTTGCCTGGGTGATAATCACCACATAGGGGCAATTGCGCCATGTGCCTTTCAGGTTCGTTGCCTCTCCCATGGGTAAGCCCACACGTTCCTGTTTCTCTTCTTTCTCTCTTCACCTATGTGGGGTTCGAACTTGAATTATCCCACAATTTCCATGTCGTTAAAAAAGTGGCCAATCTCAAAGGCAGCGGTTTCTGGTGCGTCGGAACCATGAACCACATTTTTTTCAATGTCCGTGGCAAAGTCTTTTCGGATGGTCCCCTCATCGGCATCTTTGAAGTTGGTGGCGCCCATGAGTTTTCGGTTCTTTGCAATGACGTCCTCACCTTCCAGAATCATGGCCACGATGGGGCCGGATGTCATAAAGTCGATGAGGCTGCCAAAAAAAGGCCGCTCTTTGTGTACCGCATAAAACCCTTCGGCCTGGCTTTTTGTCAACTGCATTTTTTTCATGGCAACAATTTTAATGCCAGCGGTTTCAAAACGTTTGATCACTTCTCCAATGATATTTTTGGCCACACCATCGGGTTTGATTAATGAGAGGGTTCTTTCCATTTGATTGTCCTTTGCGGGTTAAAGTGTTTTGGATGTCAAGCTAATAAATGGCATAATGCCGCCCCCGGCGATCTCCCTGCCCGGAACGGGAACACTGGGAGGAATCTTTACCCTTTGGTTCCCAATGTTTCGGTCAGGCCAGCCGTCGGGGTCTCTACTGTTGGCAATTCTGCTGCTGCATTTTCTTGCAAAATGATTGAGGATCTAACAAAACCTGTGGGCTAAGTCAATACTTGGTTCTATACGACAACTCCAACAATGCTTTTTGGATGGTTGGGGCAGGTGCAGGGGCTAAGTTCCATTTGTCTTTAAAATTAGAATGGCTGATTTCTTGACAAGTCTTTCCCATATGGTTAAGTTAAAATCAATTCGGCAAATAGGAGCTGATCGAACACCAAAAAATAAGGAGCATTTATAATGATTGAAATGACAGATGCTGCAAAAACGCAGTTGGCAGAATATTTCAGTGGCAAGGATCCTTCTCCCATTAGAATTTTTCTCAACTCTGGTGGCTGAGGTGGCCCATCCCTCGCAATGGCTCTGGATGAGCCTAAAGACAGTGATGAGACCTACGATGTAAAAGGTTATAAGCTGGTTGTGGACAAGACTTTCATGCAGCAGGCTAAACTGATTAAGATTGATTTCACAGGCATGGGTTTCAGCCTGGATTCCAAGATTGATCTGGGTGGATCAGATTGTGGTAGCTGCGGTACGGCCGGTTCCTGCTGTTCCTAAGACGTTTAACGGCCCAGGGTGCCTGATATCCTGACCCAAGCCGTTTGTTTTATTAAAAAAGGGCGATTCCTTCATTTGAAGGGATTGCCCTTTTTTTATACGCAATGTCCCCGTTTTTAGAACTGATTTATGGGAGGTGTCTCGTTCTCCACGGGGATCTGAAATAGGCCTTGCCCACCTTGGGAAAAAATGATATTCAAAAAGTTTTTATATGAAATAAATTGATTGCAGGGAAATCTCAGACCCATTTCCATGGGTCCCATGTTATGCACGCCTAATATTATAAAAGGTAGAAGGAAGAGCCATGGGTAAAACAATAGCTGAAAAAATTTTTGACAGCCACCTGGTGGATAACCCATCCGGGGATGTCCAGGTGCTTCGTCTGGATGCGGTTTTCTGCCACGAAATTACCACCCCCATTGCCATCACCGATCTTATGGCCCGGGGCAAGGATCGGGTCTTTGATGCCACAAAGATCAAAGCCGTCATTGATCACGTCACGCCGGCTAAGGATTCAAAAACGGCCTTGCAGGGTAAAATTCTCCGGGACTGGGCCCGGCGTCACAATATAATTGATTTCTTTGACATTGGCCGCAACGGGGTGTGCCACGCCATTTTTCCAGAAAAAGGATTTGCCCGACCCGGATACACCATCATCATGGGCGATTCCCACACCTGTACCCATGGAGCCTTTGGCGCCTTTGCCGCCGGTGTTGGCACCACCGATCTGGAAGTGGGAATCCTAAAGGGCGTCTGTGCCTTTAAAAAACCCCTTTCCATGAAGGTGAACATCACTGGATCCCTTGTTAGGGGAGTCTATGCTAAGGATGTGATTCTGGCCCTCATTTCAAAGATTGGTGTCAATGGGGCCACTAACCGGGTGATGGAATTTTCCGGTGATGTGGTGGATGCCATGACCATGGACCAGCGCATGACCCTTTGCAACATGGCTGTGGAGGCCGGTGCCACCAGCGGTATCTGTTCGCCTGATCAGGTGACTGTGGCGTATCTCTGGCCCTTTATTAAAGAGGAGTATGGCACAAAAGAGGCTGCCCTCACCGCATTCCAGGCCTTTACCCCGGATGCCGATGCCGATTACACGGATGTCATTGAGTTTGATGTCACAGATCTGGTTCCCCAGGTGACATTCGGTTTCAAGCCAGATCAGGTGAAACCGGTGTCTGCCATGGCGGGGGAGCCCATTCATCAGGTGTACATCGGTTCCTGTACCAATGGTCGGTTTGAAGACCTTGAAATTGCCGCAAAAATTATTGAAGGAAAGGAGATCAATCCCGGGGTGCGGGCCATTGTCAGTCCGGCCACACCGGACATCTACAGCCGGGCACTCGCTGCGGGTCTCATCAAGATTTTCATGGATGCCGGGTTCTGTGTCACCAACCCCACCTGTGGGGCCTGTCTTGGCATGAGTAACGGGGTGCTGGCAGAGGGAGAGGCCTGTGCCTCTACCACCAATAGAAATTTTAATGGCCGCATGGGTAAGGGGGGCATGGTACATCTCATGAGTCCTGCCACGGCAGCGGCATCGGCCCTCACCGGGACAATTTCCAACTCCCCCTTTTTCCAGCCAGGAGGTGACAAGTAATGAAAAATTTCAACGGCAAGGTCCTGTTTCTGGACAGATCAGACATTAACACCGATGAGATTATACCGGCCAAATATTTGACAGAAAGCACCAAGATTGCCCTGAAAACCAACCTTTTAGAAGACTTGGTGCTGGATGGGTTTGATCCCCAAAAAGACATTGAAGGAAAAACAGTGGTGATCACCCGGGACAATTTCGGGTGCGGTTCTTCAAGGGAGCATGCCCCCTGGGCCTTTGAGGTCAACGGTATCAACATGGTCATTGCCACTGGGTTTGCCCGGATTTTCCGCCAGAACATGTTTAACTGCGGCATGATGGCTGTGGAACTGGATGCAGACGCTGTTGATGGTTTGTTTGCAGATTTTTCCGGTAAAGAGACCACCCTTGAAACAGATATTGATAAGGGGCTCTTTACCATTTCTGCTGAGGGAAGCTCCCGGCAGATTACATTTTCCATTAGTGAATACGATCTGTCCCTGGTTAAGGCCGGGGGCTGGGTGGAGCTTGCGGATCAGCATTATTAAATAAATGATGGGTTAACACTACAGCGACACTTTGACTTGAAACCCTTATGGCAATTGATTTCCATGGATTAAATCAGCATGAATCATAAGCAAAATGGCACGCGTTTCTTATTCA
>JASFYZ010000256.1:0-4396 GCA_045046665.1 Desulfobacterium sp. | reverse complement strand
CCAAACATATCGATGAGTTTTGGAATGGTCAGCGATTTTTTGTTTTCCTCCTGCACGTCAATTATAATTTTACCCCGCCCATCATAAGATCAACCCCATGTCGGTGATGAAAAACAGATTCACCCTTTTTTATGGGGGGTCCTTGTCTCTTTTGCCATTGACGTTGCGAAAAAGGGGTTCACACAAAAATGCTATAAAAAATAACCATATAATATACCTGATTCGTATATTAAAATGCAAGCTAAAGTTGTAGAAAATCAGCAATTTTAATCTGAGGTGCTTGTTAAGTTTTTTTGTCCAATGGAGGCTTACTGAAAAAAGCGCCAATATGAAAAACAATGACGGATGCGGCACTGACCACATTAATGGAGTTTTTTCGTCCCAGCATGGGGATATGCACAAATGAATCACACACCTGCATCACATGGGAGGAGATACCGTACTCTTCATTGCCAAGTACGGTGATGGCCCTGTCCGGCCAGGGGTAGACCGCATGGGAACAAGAGTTTTCTGTGGTTTCAATGCCAATGATGGAAAAGCCTTTTTCTTTCATGCTTAAAAGATCGCCTGCAAGGTCAGAGGTGGTCTGGTGGGGCATCCAGGCAGAGGTTCCCATGGAGGTTTTTTTAATGGTGGGATGATGGCCCCCGGGGATGTTTCCCAGTATCAGGCTTTGAAATCCCCCTGCATCACAGGTCCGAAAAATCCCACCCACATTAAAAAGGCTTCTGAGCCCGTCCAGGGCCATGTGGTAGTGGAAGGGGAGAGGGGAAAGCGAGGCTCCTTTTTTATCTCCTGTGATCACCCGGGGAAGTAGATCATGATCCCTGGGGAAATGTCCCATCCCCATGCGATGGTGATGGATGGCATTGGAGATAAATTCCATCCACGCTCTTGTTTCCATGGTGTCCGGCAGGGCCGCCGCCGATGGCTGGTTGTTCATCCAGTCAAGAATTTTATCATATTCCCTGGCAAACAAGGCCAGGCCCGATGGGGATATCCGATTGGTGGTCAATGCCTGGTACACAGATCCCAACCAGTTGATGAGCCAGCGGTGCTGTCCAGTGGAAGAAAGGGTGCGAAATTTTTTTTCAGTAAAGGGAAAAGCCTTCATGACACTGGCGGCTCTTTTGATTGTTCGGAACGGTGTTGTTCCAGGGCACGTTCCGGGGAGCCTGGAAGGGGGGAGGTATTTAACGTCCATACGATGGCACCACTGTCGGTGAAAAAATCCATTTGGGAGATGTCAGCCGACAGGGAGAAGCGGGTTAAATTAAGACTTCTGAGGCCGGTGATGTGGTTGTGCTTTAGCAGATTATTAAGAAAAACGGTCTTTTGCCATTCGTGGTGGGTGGAGGCAATGTATTGCGCAAGAATTTGGCTCAGCTGGATGGTATCCTGTATCTTTTCATGGATTTCTTGGCTATTTTCCTTTAAAAAAAGCTGGGTCTCCTGCCGGGTGCGTATGGAATTGAAAAAATTCATAAAGAAACCTGTGCCGGGACGGTGGGCAATGGGTCTTCAATTACTGACATGCCTTTCCATTTCCCCCCGTAATAGCGCACCATGACCAGAAAAAAAAGTATCACCAGGTAAAGGGTGATACAACTCCAGATAAAATAGAGTCCCATGTGCCAGTATGTGACACCTGCCCACACCGGCAAAAATAGGAACAATGTGCCTGTAACCACCATGCACCACATCACATATTGGGAATCTCCTGCCCCTTTGAGAACTCCGGTGTAGATGATGACAAGGGAGTCAAAAAAAAGATACAATGCCACAAATCGGAGAAGAACTATGCCCATGTCAATGAGGGGAGCCATATTCATTCCGTTATTCTGGGGGAGAAACAGGCGAATCAAGGGTTCCGGAATCAGTAGAAAGAGCAGGATCAGAAAGGCCAGATAAATCAAGGCGATGTGGGTGGTTGTACGGGCCGCAGCTTCTGCTTCTTTGGGTTTTTCCGCCCCCATGGCCTGACCCACCAGGGTGCTGACCCCCATGGAAAAGCCGAACATGGGCATGTAAGACAGACCGTTGATGGACATGACCATGTTGGTGACGGCAAGTTCATCCCTGCCAAGGCGGCCCACCATGAGGATAAAAAAGGTGAACACCAGGATATCCATGAAAAATTGGACCCCACCGGGGATACCAAATTTCATCAGGCGCATGAAGAGGGAGGGGACGAATTGCCTTTTTTCCCAGAGGTGAAATTTGTGGTTGTTGTCACGGGTAAACACAAGGAAAATGAACGCTGTGGCCATAAACGTCCAGGCAGCCACCGTGGCAAGGGCCGCTCCTTGGATGCCCATTTCCGGGAATCCCCAGGCCCCGTTGATCAAGGCGTAGTCCAGGGGAATGTTAAAAAGGGTACCTGCTATGTTGATTCCCATGACGGTGCGTGTCAGGCCCCGACCCGTGAAAAAGGTGGAAAGGGTGGCACTTAAAAGACTGGCCCCGGTGCCCAGACACAGAATTCGAAAGTAAATCACCTCAAGGACTTGTATGGCCGGGGCATGGCCGATGAGGGAGAACAGGGAAACAGAAAAAAAGGAGAGGATTGCCATGAAAAGTGTTCCCCCCAGGGCAAAATAGATCCCCTGCCACAGGGAGGCGCCCACACCGGCCAAGTCTTTTGCCCCGGTATACTGGGCAATGAAGACGTTGACATACCCGGCCACGCCCAGAAAAAAAGCGGTGAATAAAAACGAGGTGATTCCGGCAGGTGTGGCAGCGGCCAGGGCATTGAGATCATAATTCCCCAGAAAAACCCGATCGGTGAACTCCATCACCGTGGTGGCCCCCATGCTTAACACCAGGGGCAGGCTGATGGTGAGGACGTTTTTATACTGGCTCAGGTTCATGATTTTTTGCTTCCCGGGCTGTTTTTGTCTTTATAACGGGTTCTGGAGGGCGTGGATCCATTGGAATTGTGAGAACTCCTTTGGGGTGCCCCACCAAAACCGGTGATCATTTTTTTTTGTCGTTCCTTTTGATGGACATCTTTTTCCACGAAGATTTTCTCCATGGAAAAAGGATCAAGACCAGTGGCATACATTAAGGTTGCATAGGTGGAAGGGGTGGGGGTGAAAATCTGGACCTGCTCGGGGTGGATGCCAAGTTCCTTTCTGACAAACTGTTGGAGGCCTGTCATTTGCTTTTTATTGCATCCTGGATGGGCCGCCATGAGATAGTAGGTGAGAAATTGTTTTTTACCGGCCCTTTCAGACAGGGTGTCAAATCGTTTTTTAAACGCCACCAGGTCCGTTGTATCCCCGGGTTTACCCATGAATCCAAGAACTTCTTTTTCCGTGTGTTCCGGGGCGATTTTCATCTGACCGGATACATGGTCCTGGACGATTTGCCCCAGGTATTGTTGCCCATGTTTTTTGTCTGCCAGGATTAAATCATATCGGATGCCCGAGGCTACAAACACTTTTTTAACCCCTTTAACGGCCTTGATGCGTTTTAAAAGGGATATCTGGTTGGCGTGGCTGGGATCAAGGGATTTACAGGTGCTGGGAAAAAGGCAGCGTTTGTCCTGGCAGGGGCCTTTTTTTAGTTTTTTTGTACATTCAAATCCATACATGTTGGCTGTGGGGCCCCCCACATCGGATATGTTGCCCTTGAATTTGGGGTGGGTTGTCATTTTTTCCACCTCCTTTACAATGGCATCCGGGCTTCGCCAGCGAACGGTGCGGCCTTCATGAACGGCAATGGCGCAAAAATTACACTCCCCATAACACCCCCTATGGGTGGTAATGGAAAATCGGATAGTGTCCAGAGCCTTTACCGCGCCCATTTTTTCATAATAGGGATGGAGTTCCCTTTCAAAGTCAAGGTCGTGGATGCGGTCCATTTCTGCCATGTCTGGCACCGGAAAAGGGGGATTCTGCACCAGATATCGGGCATCCTGTTTTTGGACAAGTCCCGTGGCGGTGAGGGCATCGTTATTACGGTAGAAATCGTGGAAGCTCTGGATAAAGGCCCGGGTTTCCTTTTGTACCGTCTCAAAGGACGGTAGTTCTGTGTAGCCGGGCACAGGGGCTTTTGAAATATGGCACAACCCTTTTACCGCCAGAATGTCCCGTTGCAATGTGTCAGGACTGGGCGTTTCTGCATTGCGTTGGAGGGCCTTTGCCAGGGCCACCACACTGTTTTCCCCCATGCCGTAGATAAGATAGTCTGCCTTGGCATCAAAGAGAATGGATCGTCTTATTTTATTGCTCCAGAAGTCGTAGTGGGCCACCCGTCTAAGGCTTGCCTCAATGCCCCCCAGCACAATGGGGCAGGTGCCCTTAAAATGTTGTTTCACCAGATTGGTATAGGCAATGACGGCCCGGTCGGGGCGGCGGTTGTTGATGCCTCCGGGGGTGTAATCATCCTTTTT
>JASFYZ010000255.1:0-11959 GCA_045046665.1 Desulfobacterium sp. | reverse complement strand
GAGCCCCCCCGAGGGGCAATAGGAACCGGCCAATTGAGCCGTCTACGGTTCCGGGCCGGACCCATTGCCCCTCGGGGGGGCGGCATGATAGCATTTTCAATATTCGTTGTGTCCGTTAGGAAATGCCCGTTATAAGAAAATACCAGAGAACCAAGGTCAGAATATGGTCCGCCTGTGGCGGTTATATAAAAGGAAGCAGGATCAATGAAAACCAACGCAACAAATCGATCATCTAAAACAACGGAAAGTTTGCCAGCCATTGGGGTATATGTCTGCCAATGCGGCCTGAATATCGGAAAAACCGTGGATTGTAAGGGGGTTGCAGAAAAAGTAGCATCCCTTCCGGGGGTAGTTCTGGCCAAGGATATAACATATGCCTGCTCCGAGCCCGGCCAAATGGAAATTCTGGCAGATATAGAAGCCCATGGCCTGGATCGGGTGGTGGTGGCCTCCTGTTCCCCGCGCCTCCACGAGGCGACCTTTCGCAACATGATGAAGCAGGCAGGCCTGAACCCCTATTTAATGGAGATGGCCAATATCCGGGAACAGTGCGCATGGGTACACATGGACCAGCCCCAAGCTGCAACGGCAAAGGCCCTTGATCTTGTCACCATGGCTATCAACAAGGCACGCCTGTTAATGCCCCTGACAGAAGAAGTTGTTCCCGTTGAAAAGAAAACTCTGGTTATAGGCGGCGGCATTGCCGGCATCCAGGCAGCGCTTGATCTGGCTGACAACGATTACCAGGTGACCCTGGTGGAAAAGAGCGGCTCCATTGGCGGCATGATGGCAAGGCTGGACAAGACCTTTCCCACCATGGACTGCTCCATCTGAATCCTCGGTCCTAAGATGACGGATGCCGGTCGGCATCCCAACATTACGCTTCACACCCTGGCAGAGGTTACCGGGGTTACTGGATATGTGGGTAACTTTGAAATTGAAATCATAAAACGGGCCAAGTACGTGGATGAAATAGCCTGTACCTCCTGCGGGGAGTGCGCTGTGGCCTGTCCCGTTGTGTTCCCCGATGAGTTCAACGAGGGACTTTCATCAAGAAAGGCCATCCACATCCCCTTTCCCCAGGCAGTGCCCTCATCCTATCTCATCAACATGGATGAATGCATGGGCCGGGGCTGTTCCAAATGCATGGACGTGTGTGATAAGAACTGCATTGATTTTAATATGTCCGATGGAGTGATCAAGGAGAAGGTGGGCACCATTGTGGTGGCAACGGGTCTGGAACCCTATGACCCCAAAGCCATGGACGAATATGGGTACACCCGGTTTGAAAATGTGGTGACCAGTGTTGAGTTTGAGCGCCTTGTCAATGCTGGCGGTCCCACAAAGGGTGACCTTGTACGTCCCCTGGACAGAAAATTGCCAAAAAGTGTTGGTTTTGTCCAGTGCGTGGGGTCCCGTTCCCGCAGAAGAGGCGGAGAACACTGCTCCAACATCTGCTGCATGAACACCATCAAAAGCACCCTGATTCTCAAGGAGCATTACCCGGACATTGAGATAACTGTGTTCTACATGGATATCAGGGCCTTTGGAAAGGGGTTTGAAGATCTCTACAATCGTAGCCGCAGACTTGGGGTGAAGTATCTCCGGGGGCTTCCCGGTTCTGTAGAGGAGTTACCCGATGGGTCCTTACAGGTAGCTGTGGAAAACATGGCCACGGCCCGGGTGGATTTTCACGAGCTTGACATGCTGGTGCTGGCCCTTGGTATCAACGCGGCCAAAGGCACCCAGGAACTCCAGGAGATGCTGGGACTACAGCTCACCCCGGACGGATTTTATCTTGAAGCACATCCCAAGCTGTTACCCGTGGATGCGGCAACACGGGGGGTCTTTTATGCCGGGTGTGCCGAGGGACCCAAGGATATCAAGGAGAGCGTCACCCAGGGAACGGCTGCAGCATCCCGGGCGATTCGTCTCATGCACAAGGGCGAAATCGCATCGGAACCCATCACCGCCTCGGTGGTCACCGATCTTTGCAACTCCTGCGGGATCTGTGCCAGGGTCTGCCCCTACAACGCCATTGTGGTTGATATCAAGAAAAAGACCCCGGCCGTTGTTAATACGGCTGCCTGCGCTGGTTGCGGCACCTGTGGTGCCGAGTGCCGGAGTAACGCCATTGTCTTAAACCATTTCACGGACCAGCAGATCAACACCCAGACCGATGCCATCCTGGAAAACAGACCCGGGGAAAAGATCGTGGTGTTTGCCTGCAACTGGTGCTCCTATGCCGGGGCTGATTTCGCCGGGGTGTCAAGGATCACCTACCCTTCCAATGTAAGGCTCATCCGCACCATGTGCTCTGGCCGGGTGGACGAAAGCTTTATCTGGCGGGCCTTTGAAAGCGGTGCCCCTGTGGTGCTGGTGAGTGGTTGCCACATTGGAGACTGCCACTACATTGATGCCAACAAATGGACTGTGAAACGGGTGGAGCGCATCCATAAAAAAATGACGAAAAAAGGCATTCGCCCTGAACGTCTCCAGCTCTCCTGGATCAGTGCTGCCGAGGGGGTGAGGTTTGCCAAGGTCATGGCGGACATGGAAGATATTCGAAAAAAAGTTACCGCTAAGGAAATCCGAAAGACCATTGCTGTTCTATCAGAATCCTGAGATCGACTCATTAAGGAATGAGTCCTAAATAACTTTCCTAACCCGGGAGCGTGGGCGTCTCGCCCGCTCTGCAAATACTTAAAGCGAAGCGGGCAGGATGCCCGCGCTCCCATATTTACCAAGGTGGGCAATGTTTTCAGAGAAATGGGCACGTTATTTAAAACCCATTTCTAAATAAGCGTTTGTGGTGTTGGCTTTCCAAGTATTAATCTGGAAAGCCAACCCGCTGAACCGGCTATCCGGAGTACTGCGTGTAAAAATGGGTAGTTTTATTATTATTGAATGGGATGAGGTCAGGCCTGCGCTTCCTTCCCGGATAATTCTTGTCAGGCACTCTGTTTTACATTGCAAATTCGTAGATTATTGGGATAATTTTATTAAATATCTTAACGCATTTACAATTATTTAGATTCCAGATGGTTAGCGCTGTTATAGATACCGATACTCATACATAGTGCGTAAAAGACTACCGCATTGTTACCGTAGTTTTATCGTGTTGCCTAAAACTCTAATATAATATATTTATATTAAGCTTTACTGCGTGAATTTTTCATACATTATTACCCTGATACTCAAGATGAATTTTGTATCGATATTGGGAAGGGCTCACGCTTGGCTTATGGGAAATTAATTTTTCGGTTGAGGCACCGCGCGATGATAAGCGAAAAAAACAAAGAATGTTTCAGTAAGTTTCATGCCCGGCCCGACACATATCGGGATATCATGGCGTATGAAATCAAAGAAATACTTTTAATTTCAAGCCCTTACAACATGTTCAACATGGAAGAGGATGGAAGCCTTACATCAAAAATAATCAATGAATACAGCGGGCTGAACCTACGCTACCCCCCTGTGATCACCGGGGCCTCTTCAGCTGAGGAAGCCCTTTGCCTGTTGGGTGAAAAACGATTTGACATGGTTCTTATCGTGCCCCACCTCAAGGAAACGGATGTTTTTTTCCTGGGGCGGGAAATCAAGCGGGTTCAGCCAAATTTAAGCGTCATTCTCCTTTCCCCAAGTATCAGAGCTCTTCCCCCAGGACATGATTCCCATGACGACAACGGCATTGACACTATTTTCATCTGGTCAGGTAACTCAGACCTTCTCATCACCCTCATCAAGAATGCTGAAGATCACATTAATGTAGACAACGATACCCAAGTTGCCAATGTAAGGGTGGTCATCCTGGTGGAGGATTGTCCAGAGTTCTACTCCTTTATGCTGCCCATCATCTATAAGGAGATTGTTACCCAGACCCAGGCGCTTCTTGCAACAGACTTAAATGACAGCATTAAGCTTCTAACCATGCGTGCAAGGCCTAAATTGCTTCTGGCAAAAAATTACGAACAGGCCCTGGAGCTGTATGAACGCTACAAGGATTTTTTACTGTGCGTCATCTCGGATACCCGTTTTCCCAAAGACGGCAGCCTTGATCCGGAAGCGGGCATCAAGCTTTTTTCCACCATCCGCACTGAAATCCCGGGTATTCCCTTGCTCTTAATGAGTTCAGAAAAGGGTAATTGTAAAAAAGCAGAGCAGATTCCAGCCCTGTTTCTGGACAAGAATCACCCCAACCTGCTCCATGCAACCTGTATGTTTTTCCTCAACCATCTGGGTTTTGGTAATTTTGTTTTTTGCATGCCCAACGGCCGCAACATAGACATCGCAACCAACTTGATGCAGTTGGAAGCAAAGCTTCCCACCATTCCCGATGAATCCCTTGTATACCATGCCGACCGGGATCATTTTTCCTCATGGCTCATGGCCCGCTCGGAAATTGATCTTGCTCTGAAATTCAGAGCCTGCAAAAGCGATGATTTCAAGAGTCCTGATGAACTCAGGAAGTTTGTTATAAACAATATCCACGAGTTGAGAAAATCCCAGCATAAGGGCCTGGTGTCGACGTTTAACGAGAATTATTTTGATTCAAACGTCAAGGAGTTTGTCAAAATCGGCCAGGGTTCCCTGGGAGGCAAAGGCCGGGGCCTGGCTTTTATGTCAGGACTGCTGGAGCAAGAAAATGAACTCCATAAAAAGCATCCGAAATTTATGATCCGGATACCAAAGACCCTGGTCCTGTGTACGGATGTTTTTGAAGCGTTCATCACCCAAAATAACCTGGAGAATTTTGAAAGCCAAAAGCACCCAGTGGAAGAGGTGGTTGAGGTTTTTCTCCGTGCAGAATTACCGTCATCCTTGATTCGGCAGCTTAAGGTCTTTTTATCCCAGATGAAGGTACCCCTGGCGGTGCGCTCATCCAGCCAATTGGAAGATGCCCATTTTCAGCCCTATGCAGGTCTTTATAAAACGTATAAGATTCCCAACAATCACCCGGATCTGTCCATGCGTATCCTCCACCTGGCCAACGCCATCAAGCTTGTCTTTGCCTCCACCTACTACGATGATGCCAAAGCGTTCCACCAGAGTACCTCCAGCAATCCGTTCCATGATTCCATGGCGGTGATTGTCCAGGCCCTTGCAGGGCAACAATATGGAGACTATTTTTATCCCTCTGTATCAGGGGTGGCCCAATCTATTAATTACTATCCCTTTTCCCATATGAAACCAGAAGATGGTATTGTCCACATTGCCCTGGGCCTTGGAAAGACCGTGGTGGACGGAGAAAAGAGCCTGCGGTTTTCTCCGGGCAACCCTCAGATCCTGCCCCAGTTTTCTTTGGTTGAGGATATCTTAAAAAATGCCCAGACAACATTTTATGCCTTAAAGACAAACGATTATGCCGATGAACTCCATTTCGGCCGGTATTCCAATCTTGAAAAACGCAGCCTGGATGCAGCCATGGACGATTATCCAGTGCAGGCCCTGTCCAGCACCTATGTCCCGGAAGAAAATCGCATTCGTGACACCTGGGGTGTTGAAGGTCCAAAGATGTTGACCTTTGCCCATATCCTGAAATACAGCACCCCGCCGCTTTCGCCACTGCTCTCTGACCTTCTTGAACTTGGGGGCAAAGTTTTTGGCGGACCTGTTGAAATTGAATTTTCCATCAATCTTTATCCAGACAAACGGCCCAGTGAATTTTATTTCCTACAGATACGCCCCATGGCCGATCACAATACACAGCAGACAACCCGCATCACCCAGGAAGATATAGATTCGGCCTTCTGCTACTCGTCCACTGCCCTTGGCAACGGAATATTGGAAAACATTACAGACATCGTGTATGTCGCTCCCCAGGCTTTTTCTGTGTCTGCCACCCCTGATATCGCCGAGGAGATCTCACGAATCAATGCCGGGCTGGTTGAAGCGAAGCGCCGTTATCTTCTCATTGGCCCGGGACGCTGGGGCGGATCGGACCGATGGCTGGGCATACCGGTGAAATGGCATAATATTTCCGGTATTGGTGCTGTAATCGAGCTGAGAAACGAACAGCTCAATGCAGACCCCTCCCAAGGATCTCATTTTTTTCACAACATCACCTCTCTTGGCATTCCCTATATCACGGTGAATGAACTGACCCGGGGCTCCCAAAAATCCAACCCGGATTTCATAAATTGGGATTGGCTTGACGCATGTGAGGCTGTCTGTGAAACCCAATATTTACGCCATATCAGGTTGTCGGAACCCCTACTTATTAAAATGAACGGGAAAAAATCGAAATGCGTTATTATCAGCAAATAACACTGGCCCAACAAGCCTGCACTCGATGATACATGGGGAAGAGTCAGACTTGACTTATGGGCATTATTCTGGCGTTTTCGCCTTGCATAAATTGGGTAATAACACCCATAAGCCAAGCCTGACTCCATTATGCAAAACCCATTGATTGGCTCAGACAATCGCCTGCACCGGTCATCATATCCATGAAAGTATTTGGAAAACCAAAGCATTCGCTTTCATTTTCTTGTTGTGGACAAACCACGGTGAATCATCTTGGTTTATCCATGGCAGTTATTTAACATTATTAGGAGACACCAAATGTCAGATATTTTAACGACAATTATGGAAAAAGACCCCAACGAAAAGGAATTTCACCAGGCGGTTCTTGAGGTTATGGAAACCATTGGGCCGGTTCTTGACCGTAACCCTGAGTACCGCCAGCTCAAGATTATGGAACGAATAGTGGAGCCGGAAAGAACATTGATGTTCCGGGTCCCATGGATGGATGATGCCGGTCACGTCCATGTGAATCGTGGATTCAGGATTGAGATGAACAGCGCCATCGGTCCCTACAAGGGCGGGCTCCGCTTTCACCCTTCGGTAAACTTAAGTATCCTGAAGTTTCTGGCTTTTGAACAGGTCTTTAAGAATGCTCTGACCACGTTGCCCCTGGGCGGTGGAAAAGGGGGCTCTGACTTTGATCCCAAGGGAAAATCTGACAATGAGGTCATGCGTTTTTGTCAAAGTTTCATGGCTGAACTCTTCCGTCATATTGGCCCGAACACCGATGTCCCGGCAGGAGATATCGGGGTGGGTGCCAGGGAAATCGGTTTTATGTTCGGCATGTATAAAAAATTGAGTAACGAGTTTACCGGTGTTCTGACAGGAAAAAGTCTTGCCTGGGGCGGCAGTCTTATCAGGCCCGAGGCCACCGGATACGGTTGTGTTTATTTTGCTGCAGAGATGCTGAAGACCCGAGAGCAGACCCTGGAAGGAAAAACCTGCCTGGTTTCAGGCTCAGGAAACGTGGCACAGTACACGGTGGAAAAGATTTTGGACCTGGGCGGAAAAGTCGTCACCTTGTCAGATTCCGGGGGATATATCTACGATGAGCAGGGAATTGACAGAGACAAATTAGGTTTCCTCATGCATCTTAAAAATGTTAAACGGGGACGAATTAAAGAGTATATCGAGAAGTATCCTGAAGCTGTTTATTCCCAGCGGGATGCATCCCAGGACATGAACCCCCTGTGGGACCACAAGGCAGACTGCGCGTTTCCCAGCGCCACCCAGAACGAAATCAATGCCAAGGATGCCGCCAACCTCATCCGAAACGGAGTGACCCTGGTGGCAGAGGGAGCCAATATGCCCTCAATGCCGGATGCCGTTGATATCTTTCTGGACAACCAGATCCTGTATGCACCGGGTAAAGCTGCCAATGCTGGCGGTGTTGCTGTTTCCGGCCTGGAAATGTCACAAAACGGCATGCGGCTCAACTGGCCCAGAGAAGAGGTGGATACCCGCCTCAAGGGAATCATGAAGAGTATCCATCAATCCTGCACAGATGCCTCGGAAAAATATGGTAAACCAGGCAATTATGTTGCCGGTGCCAACATTTCCGGTTTTGTCAAGGTAGTCAATGCCATGCTGGACCAGGGATTGGTATAAGTAAGCACCTGGCACAACGAAGATAAAAAATGGTATTAGACCGCCTCCGAGGACTGCCCTGACCGGAACGGAAACGTTGGGGGGTATTTTTGCCCTTCCAGGCTAAACCACAGAAACTGCGGGCAAGTTTGTCCTCAAACAGAGTCTGTGCTTCTTAACGCCTGGAAGGGCAAAAACACTACCCCCTTTGGTTCCCAATGTTCCGGTCAGAGCACTCCTCGGAGGCTCTGCTGGCGGCACTTTGCTGTCGCATTTTTATATAAACCTGCATGGCAGATTGGCCTAATGGTACAAAGAGAGTCTTGTCCGACAACGGGAAGTATTCGGAATAAAAATGAAGAAAAACACACAGAAACATAAGCGTCCTCTGGATCGTGTGTCCGGGCCTGTTCAACGTGTTCCTGGATTTATGGACATGGACAACAGCCCTGAAGCCAGATTCATACGCCAGGCCCATGAGTTGAACGAAAGAATCAAGGAGATCAATTGCCTGTACGGTATCTCAAAGATTGTTGAGCAAGAGGATATCTCCCTGGAAGAGATCTATCAGAAGGTTATGACGCTTATCCCCTGCTCCTGGCAGTTCCCGGAAATCACCTGTGCCCGGTGTATTATCCACGGAAGCATTTACCAGACAGATAATTACAAAGATACCATCTGGAAACAGTCGGCGGATATTATTGCCTACCGGGATGTTATTGGTGTTATCAGTGTCTGCTATTTGGAAAAAATGCCAGACAGCCATGAGGGGCCGTTTCTAAAGGAAGAGCGCTCCCTTATCAATGCCATTGCCGAACGTCTGGGCCGCACCAGCGAACAAAAAAAAGCTGAAAAAGCGCTGTTTGACAGTGAACAGCAGCTGAAAAATCAGAATCAGCTCCTTAAGGAAAAGAACATCGCCTTAAGGGAGATCATGAACCAGGTTATCATGGAAAAAAAGAATCTGGAAGAGCGGGTCATGGACAATGTGGATCAGTTTCTTCTTCCCCTTGTGGATAAATTGAAAAACAGCGGTTCCCAGATTGATATCGGCTATCTCACCCTGCTGGGGGATACGCTGAAACAGTTGACATCCGCCTTTGGAAGCAACGTAGCCCGGCGTATGCCCAGACTCACCCCCCGGGAGAACGAAATCTGCAACATGATACGTTCCGGTCTCAGTTCAAAGGAAATTGCCAAGGTGCTTAATATCTCCCACCGAAGCGTTGAAACCTACCGGAATTATATCCGTAAAAAACTGGGAATCATCAATCAGAAAATTAATCTTGCCAGCTTTCTTTCGACGCTGAAATAACACCGGAAAAACGGAGGATGCGTTGCGCCTCCTCCGTCATAAAATTAGAGATTCTTTTTTTTCAAGGCAATGGATATGCAGATTGCTGCCCCACCCCAGGTAATAACCAAGCCGAACACCATCATTATAATAGCTGATGTTTCCATATTAACTTTCCTTTGATTAGCGGTTTGATTCAGCAGAGCTGCCTGTTGCGCCGGAGCCCATTAATGTAGTTGTCTGAAGAAGAAACCCGATCACGGCAACCATAACCACAATGAACCACCCAAAGTAAAAGAGGGCATCCACAGAATAGCCTTCATACCCGGTACGGATATCTCCAATCAGGTTGGCAATGCTCATGTAACCCAGAACCAGGGGCGTAATATATTTTAGACAGAACACCCACCAGTTACCCACTGCAAAATCCGATGTTTTATTGACATGCTCCTGGAAAACTTCAAGCTTACAGACCCAGGACAAAAAGATAATTTCCACAAGACCTGCCGCAAGGACACCGAAGTTGTTGATAAAGTGATCCACGATATCAAGGATGTAGAGACCGCTGTTGGTGGCAAAGATTGTGCTGGCAAACAGGCCGACAATGCAATAAATTGTCACGGCTTTTTTCCTGTTCAGATCAAATTTACCCATAAGGGATGACACGCAGGTCTCACAGATGGAGATATGAGAACTCAGCCCTGCAAAGATCAGGGCCATGAAAAAAAGGGTCCCGAACAATGCAGGGTTTGGCAGATAATTGATGGCCTTGGGAATGGTTACAAATGCAAGTCCCACACCCGATTTAACAACTTCATCAACGCCAACTCCCTGATTCAACGCCATATTACCGAGAACGGAAAAAACCAATATGCCGGAAATAATACTGAATCCACAGTTTGCAAAGGCTGTGATAAAGGCGTTATTGTTGATATCTGAATCCTTGGGAAGATAGCTCGAATAGGTAAGCATAATGGCAAAACCGATACTCAAGGAGTAGAAGAGTTGACCATAGGCTGCTATCCAGACATCGATACTGAGAAGGGCCTTAAAATCGGGCTTGAACATCCAGTTGAGCCCCTCAAGGGAACCTGGCAGGGTAACAGCCCTGACCGTGATGATGATGACCATGATAAACAAGAGAGGCATGAATATCTTGCTGGCGGTCTCAATCCCCTTTTTGACGCCCTTAAAGAGCACAAACCAACAGATGCTCCAGGCTGCAACAACAGATGCAAATATGTGCCATCGGATGCCACCCAGATCAAGGGGACCGTCGGAAAGAGCTAAAAATTCTTTAAAAAAGAAATCAGCTGTATCATTTCCCCAGCCCTGGTTAAAGGCAAGAAAAAAATAGGAGATCGACCATCCCACCACTGCGACATAGTAGATGGAGATAATAAAGGAGACAAGCACTTGCCACCATCCCAGCCACTCCCACCGTTTAGACAATTTTGCAAAAATCTGGGGAGCAGACCCCCGATATTTATGACCCGCTCCAAACTCAAGGATCAGAAATGGAATTCCCGCGGTAAGCATTGCAAAGAGGTAGGGCACAAAGAAGGCTCCCCCTCCGTTTTCATAGGCCACATAGGGAAAACGCCAGATATTACCAAGGCCGATGGCAGACCCGATGGCTGCAAGCACAAAACCTGTCCGTGTTCCCCATTGTTCTCGTTGTTGCATATATCCTCCTGTTTATCATATACATTTAGCAAAACGTTGCTTTGTATATGGTTTTTTGATGGAAGTCAAAATTTAATTCCACTTTCCATCATTTTTGAGGAGGTTGGATATGATTAAAGTGCAGAAGCCTGTACGAATAGATGGACCGTTTTTGAGCACAGGCTTAGTAGTCGCGCTATAGAGATAGAACATTTGCATAGTCATAAGATATATTCGCTCTATCAAGAGTTTCAATGTATCCTCTTTCCTTGTGAGAAAAATCACTTATTTGAGTTACATTGAAGGGAGCAAAATGTTCTTTAATTTGATTCATTATTTTCAATTCGCTCTCAGAGAAAAGTGTGAGATCGGGATTTTTAACACTATAATAAATTTCACCAATACAATTAGGGTATTGAATCTCTTCAACATTTATAGCCTCTTCATCATTGATCAGAAATGCAAAAAAATAATGATAATTTTCTGGTACTGGACCATACTGAAATTTTGTATATCTAAGTCCCGTGATTGAATTCGAGTTTTCCTTAAAAAACTTGAAATCAGCATAGAAAAGCAATTTATTGATTTTTGTTTTAAGCGTACCTCCTTTGCAAAAATAAAGTATACAATTTAAAAGTTTTTCAATATCAAGCGATTTAAATCCACTTTGTATATCAGGGGTATATTCTGAACAAGTGCTTCTAAAGCACTCTATCATTGTTAGTGGCTCGTTTTGGTAGGATGCAATTCGTAATAACACTTTTTCTTTTTTTATTGGCGCAATGATATCAGGTGATTGGTCAAATAGAGTCCTCAGATTCGATGGGTCACGGAGAATAAGTTTCATCATCCTCTCGTGTGAGTCATCTTGCAATGCACCATTTTCATATCGGCTAAGGGTTGCACCACCCCACCCCAGAAGAGAGCTTAACTCTTTTTGAGTTAGGTTAAACTTTTTTCGAAAAGCCTTGATATCTTCCGGTTGGGTCATTCTTTTTCGTTTTCGGTACTCTCGATAAGCTTCTTCAACAGGATTATTATTTGATTTGGGATCATCAAATTCTTCCTCACATTCACTACATACGAAAAATTCTTCAGGAATAATAA
>JASFYZ010000254.1:0-8225 GCA_045046665.1 Desulfobacterium sp. | reverse complement strand
CGCCTACAAGGCGGGGGTTTAAACCTTTTACAGAAACAATTAAATACTTGATTTAAACGTTTGTTTGAATTATAAGCAGGTTTAAACAAACGTTTAAATTATTTTTTAATAAAGGTAAACGCCATGTCTGAACCTAATACCAAAAATAAAATCATGGATGCCAGCGAGCGTCTTTTTGCACAAAATGGTTACCACCGGACCTCCCTGAGGGAGATCACCGCCAGTGCCGGTGCCAACCTGGCTGCCGTCAACTATCATTTTGGCTCCAAAGAGAATCTCTTTGAAGCGATCCTCCAAAGACGGATCTCACCGCTCAACCAAATCCGGGAAGAACGGATGCGCCAGGTCATTGAAACGGCAAAAACAAAAAATTGCCTGCCCGATGTGGAAAAACTCCTCCGGGCGTTTGTTGAACCCACCTTGGAATTGATAGGCAATACACCAGGCTCACTGGATTTTTTCATCATAGTTAACCGATGCACCATGGAGCCCAACGGCGCTCAAAAAAATTGTTTCATAAAGCTGATGCAGCCCACACTGATGAAATTTTATTACCCCCTTTGTGAGTCGCTTCCCCATCTATCCAAAGAGTTCGTCTTCATGCGGTTCATGTTCACCATAGGTTCCATGGTCAATACCATCCGAATGTTGAACATGATGGATCAGATCGCCGAAAAAGATATGGTAATTCCCGAAAACATAGATATTTCAATCATCAACGAAGAGTTGATTAAATTTATAACCTCGGGAATGGAGAACGCGTGAAATGAAACTATTTGAAAATAAAAACAAAATGGATACCATACAAAGAAAACAAAGAACCGTTACAAGAGGCGTTATTACACTGATGGTGCTCTGTGTCTCACTTCTTTTTTCCACTGTCTCAGATGCATCAGATCCAGAGCATCCAGAAACATTGGCCCTTGATCTTGAAGCAGTGATGGCTGCGGCCCTGGAACATAATCACGCCTTGAAAGCATCCCGGATAATACCTCTTAAAGAAAAAGAAAATATCCGGGTGGCCAAATCCATATTTGATCCTGAGGTGACCATTGAAGGAAGCTCATCCGACCAGAAAAGCTGGGACGAGCCCATCGATAGCAGCTCCCTGCAATTTGAAACACAAGCCTCTGTTTCTAAAATCCTGGAGACGGGAACGGTATTTTCCATAAGCCTTGAAGCTGCAGACAGCGATGCCGAAACCGACATCGACGAAAATACCGGGGGCAGCTACGTTCAAAGTACAGCCACCATCAGCCATCCCCTGATGAAAAACAGCGGGCGGGAAGTTGTCACACGAAACGTCACCCTTGCAGAGAATACCTTTCGAAAATCAAAGATAGAACTGAAGCAAGAGGTGATGGACACACTCTCCCAGGCCCAGACCCTTTACTGGAGCTACTACAATGCCCTTGAGTCCCTAACGGTCTATGAACAGTCCCTGGAGCTTGCCCAGCGATTAATCAAAGAGGTGGAAGAGAGGGTAAAACTGGGCAATGCAGCCCGGCTTGACATCCTCCAGGCCAGATCTGAAGTGGCTACCAGGGAGACGGACATCATCATAGCACAAAACGATGTGCTCAATTCAAGGGATACTCTGCTCAGTTATATTTATGGAGAAACCCGCCCCAATGTCTCCTTAGCGTGTCTAAGCATTCCCACCATTCCCACCATGGACAAACAAACATTTAATGAAAAAACTCTCATTGACCAGGCCCTGACCCTTCGGACCGATTACCAGACCGCCGACATCGATCTTGAGTCAGCTGACACAAATCTTGTCTATTTTGAAAACCAGACAAAGCCGGAATTGAACATCTCCGCCGCAGTTGCCATCAATGATGCCCATCCAGACGATGATGCCTTTCGCACAGGAAATCTTCAAAATTATTATTCCGGCAGTGTGGGGGTTACCTTAAAATTTCCCTGGGGGCTCCAGGGGGATAAAGCAAACTATGCATCGGCAAAATTGAGCAAAAGACAACTTCAAATCAACAAAGAGGCTGTACAATCCCAGATCATTCTGGATGTCCGCACAGCCTTCAGAGATCTTAAAGCTGCCATAAAAGGCTATGAAACCGCCCAAACAGCAAGCCGTTACTCCAAGGAGGCCCTGGACGCCGAAGAGGTGAAGTTCAAAAATGGCCTGTCCACCAGCTATAACGTCCTTCTCTACCAACGGGATCTCACCGATGCAAGAGATCTGGAGGTAACTGCGCTCATTGCCTGCCAGACCGCTCTGATTTATCTCCACCAAGCAGTGGGTAACACTTTGGAAGTACATAGTATTTCTCTTAGATAGGCTACGGTGCTGCCTTGAAAAAAGCGACCCATTTCAACATCCTTCATTTCCCCCTTCCGCTTACACGTTCCAGAACAATAATTGGAAGTTCATGGGAAATTTCCCCAAAAAGTGTAACGTCTTTGGGGGGACATATAAAGGATATCTGAGTTTATTACCCATATATCTTTTAAAACATTTACATTATCAACCCGATATATTTACACTTTACATAAGGAATTCCCATGAAAATTGGTGCCATACTTAAAAAAATGCTGATCATTGTCCCCATCATCTGCGGGGTGATTGTGTTCGTGCAGATAAAAAAGAACAAGGAAGCGCCCATACGCCTGGAAGCAAAGGAACGGGTCCGTAGCGTTCGGGTCATCCCCTTTGAAAAAACCGATTTCCTTCCCCGTGCCGTGGCGTACGGCTATGTGGAACCAACCCAGACCTGGGAAGCCATCTGTGAGGTGAGCGGCAAGGTGGTGGAAATCCATAAAAATCTGAGAAATGGATTTTTCATCAACAAAGGCGAGCGCCTGCTTCGCATTGATACCGCCACCTACGGACTTGCCGAATCCCGGGGCAAAGCAGATGTGATGAGTATCGATGCCCAGCTCAAGGAATTGAATCAGTCCCGGGATAACACCCGGCGCTTACTTGGGATTGAAAAACGCTCATTGAATATCTCGGCCCAGGAACTGAAAAGAAAACGGGATTTATTTCAAAAAGGGTATATCTCCGAGTCCGAGGTGGAAAGTGAAGAAAAACTCTTTCTTGCCCAGCAAACCACGGTGAACAACCTTCAAAATACCCTGAGTCTTTTTCCAACCCAGCGGCGGGACCTTCTGGCCAGAAAGGACTCCGGAGAGCTCACCGTGACGGAACGACAACTCGACGTGGCCAAAACCGAAATCATCGCCCCCTTTGACTGCCGGTTATCAGAAGTTAATGTGGAGCTGAACCAGTACGCCTCCACAGGTTCCCTGATGTTAAAAGCCGAAAGCATCCACAGCGCAGAAATACCAGTGCAACTCTCCCCCCAGATTTTCATGACACTACTGCCCAGAATGGAACGTTCATTCATGCCCGGGGAGCTGGATATGGAGACCATCCGTAAGGCCATTGGTATCACGGCAATGGTTCGTTTCCCCAACAACCGACAAAAAATCTCCTGGCAGGGCCATTTTTCCCGTACCGGTGAATCCATGGACAGCACCACCGGCACCCTGACCATCTATGTAACGGTGGATGACCCCTATGAAAATATCATTCCCGGCAAAAGGCCGCCGCTTTTGACCAATATGTATGTGGAGGTGGAACTCAGAGGCCGAATTATACCAGATCAACTTGTGATTCCCGCCACCGCCGTCCATGAAGGGCAGATCTATATTGCCGGTATGGATAATCGCCTGAAAATTCGAAAGGTCGAGGTGGCATGGATCATGGGGGACCTGGCGGTACTCTCTTCCAATGGCTCCCCAAATGATTCTGTAAACAATTTAAAATCGGTCCATCCCATGGTCAACCCGGGGGAGACCTTGGTGCTCAGTGACTTGGTGCCGGCCATTGAAGGGATGTTGCTCAATCCCATACCGGACAATGAGACAGCAGAACGTATCCGAATGACGGCAGCCGGACATGATACATCACCCTCCCAACCCACTCCTAAAAAAGAGCACACCACCCAAAAAACCGAAAAGGAAGGATGACATGAACAGCATCAAAAAAGGCATTGCCTTTCTCTGTGAGCATCCCACGGCATCCAATCTGCTGATGCTGCTCTTTATCACGCTGGGTCTCATGACGGTGAAGGATCTTCGACGGGAGACCTTTCCCGACTTTTCCGTGGATGCCGTTCAAATCACAGCCATCTACCCCGGTGCCACAGCGGAAGATGTGGAATCGGCGGTGTGCCGCCGCATTGAAGATGCCATCGAAGAGGTGAACCACATTGATCGCATCGAAAGTACAGCCCAGGAAAACAGCGCCACTGTGGTGGTGGAGATGATGGAAGGCAAAGATGTCATGGAGTTCTTCAATGATATCAAGACCGATGTGGAGGCCATCAGCGATTTTCCAGAGGAGGTTGAGGATCTGATCATCAAACGCATCAACCGCACCGACCAGGTGATCTCCGTTGCCGTAACTGGCCCCATGAGTGATCTGCATCTAAAACTCTATTGCGAATCCCTCAAAGATCGTCTCAAACAGTTGGATCTTATCTCCCAGGTGGATCTGCTGGGATTTTCCGACCACGAATTTCTCATTGAAATTCCCACCTATCAGATGATGCGCCTGGGGCTGTCAATATCCGATATTCAGGCCATCATAACTTCCCAGAGCCTGGACATGCCCGCAGGAAGCCTTGAAACAAGGGAGAAAGACATTCTGATCCGGTTTGCAGAAGAGCGTCGAAGCATCCGGGAGCTTTCTGATCTGGTGATTATCGCCAATTCCGATGGGTCAGAAGTCCGCCTGGGCGAGATTGCCCGCATCTCCGACCGCTATATTGATGAAGAGAACAAAATCTTCTTTAACGGAAAGCGGGCCGGAATGCTCCAGATCAACAAGACCAAAGCCGAGGACAGCTTGCGGATTTTGGATGCAGTGAACGCATTTCTTGAGAAAGAACGCCTCCAGGCTCCCCCCAATGTCTCTTTTTTCACGACTCAAAACCAATCCAAAGTGGTACGGGATCGCCTGGAAATGCTCATCATCAACGGTCTTCAGGGACTGGGTCTTGTGTTTCTTGCCATGATCTGTTTCTTTCCCTTTAAATTTTCCTTCTGGGTTACCATGGGACTGCCGGTCTCTTTCCTTTTGACCTTCTTTTTCATGAAACAGATTGATTTTTCCCTGAACATGCTCTCCATGGTGGGCCTTCTCATCGGCCTGGGCCTTCTGATGGATGATGCCATCGTCATTGCAGAAAATATCGCTGCTCATCTTGAAAAAGGGAAAAAGGCATTTGATGCCGTGGTGGACGGCATCAGTGAAGTGGCAGCTGGCGTCTTTTCATCCTTTCTCACTACCCTGTTTATCTTCGGGGCCCTGGCCCTGAGCATGAGCGGAGATATCGGCAAGGTCCTTTACGCCATCCCGGTGGTGCTGATCCTAACCCTCTCCGTCAGTCTTGTGGAGGCATTTTGCATTCTGCCCAATCACCTGTTTCACTCCCTTAGTCATGGAGAGACAACAGGAGATGGGGCCAACCCAACAGACCACATGGGAAAGCCATCATCACAGTTACCAGGAATGCCCAAAAACAGATTCAGCCAAATCATGGATGGCCTGATTGACTGGACCCGGGATAAGTTATTGGGAAGGCTCGTGGATATTGTGGTGAACTGGCGCTATCTTTTTGTGGGGATTGTACTGTTTGTCTTCATGCTCTCCATCGCCATGATTGCTGGCGGCCATCTGAAAATCAAGGCGTTTCCGGACATTGACGGAGATGTCCTTCAAGCCAGAATCCTGCTTCCCCAGGGAACCCCCCTGGTACGAACCGAACAGGTGGTGACACAACTTGTGACGGCCGCCAAACAGATCAATGAAGAGTTCAAAACGGCCCAGCCCGGCGGTGTTGATTTAATTGAAAACATCTCCGCCATTTTTAACACCAACGCCGATGCCGGGGAAAAGGGCCCTCATGTGGCCACCGTCTCTCTGGATCTTTTAAGTGCCGAAGAGCGATCCACAGCACTGGATGATATCACTGCCCGCTGGCGCACCCTTGTTGGGGAGGTGACGGACTGCATCAACATTACCTACAAAGAACCTGGCTTTGGGCCGGGGGGATTAGCCATTGAGATCCTGCTCCAAGGGGAAGACTTTGACGAGCTGAAGCTGGCCTCCACCAGGCTGATCGACTGGCTATACACATACGAAGGGGTGGTGGATCTAAGTGATGACCTGAGACCTGGAAAACCGGAAATCAAGGTGCGTCTGAAACCCGGTGCCCGTGCCAGGGGTTTCAATGCCAGAGATATTGCCGCTCAATTGCGCGCAGCGTTTTACGGCACAACCGCCGGGGAAATCCTGGTGGGGGAAGAGTCCTACGAGGTCAATGTGCGTATTGCCCATGAAGATCGTGCCGTTATCTCTGCACTTGAGCGTTTTTATGTCATAGGACCCAACGGAAAAAAGGTTCCCATCAGTTCCGTGGCCAGCCTGGAAGAGACCCGGGGATATGCCGGAATCAACCGCATTAACTCCATGAGAACCGTCACCATTACAGCTGACGTGGACACCCGTGTGGCCAACGCGGCCCAGGTCATCGCCGACACCCGGGAAAATTTCCTACCCCAGCTTCATCAGGAATTCCCCGGTGTAAAGGTGCTGGCCGAAGGGGAAGAAAAAGAGACTAGCGAATCCATGGGTGGCATGCTCAAGGCCCTGCTCGTCGGTATTTTCGGGGTGTTTTGCATTTTGAGTTTTCAATTTAAATCCTATATCGAGCCCATGGTGGTCATGATCACCATTCCCTTTGCCTTTATCGGAGTGGTGTGGGGCCATATTATGATGGGGCTGGATCTCTCCATGCCGAGTATCTTGGGATTTGTATCCCTTTCCGGGATTGTGGTCAACGACTCCATCCTGCTGGTGAGTTTCATCAAGATCCATGTGGCACGGGGAGAAGATGTCAGCACTGCCGCGACCCTGGCCAGCCGGGAGCGTTTCCGGGCGGTGATGCTCACCTCCCTGACCACCATCATGGGACTGCTGCCCCTGCTTTCCGAACGGAGCATGCAGGCCCAGATTTTGATTCCTCTGGCAGCGTCCATTGTTTTCGGTCTTCTTGCTTCCACCGTGCTGGTGCTGCTGGTGGTGCCGTCGCTGTATGCCATTCTGGGGGATTTTAGACTCCTTGGTCACCCTCTTGATCCTGGTCAGGAACAGAAAACCGTATCCTTGTAAGCATATGGAATAACAACCGCTGGCAACGGTATGTTATTCTGCTGTTTACAACCCACGCATGTATTCGGGTCGTCTGACCGCCGGATCTTTGATACCGGCTTGAACCCTGCTTAAAAAGTCTTTCTTATCTTTTCCCAGCTCACCTTTTAAACTCAGATAATTGGACGCATGGTTGGTGTTGAATATACAGTCTTTCAGGTCATCGGCTGTATGCTCTATCAACGTATACAATTCCTCCAGAATCTGGGTGGAAGTACAGGGCTGGAATTTTTTTTCTAAATGCTGCGCCAGTATCACTGACCCCGGTGTCATATCCAATGTGAGCGGGGAAATATACCACTTCCTTGGCATGGAGGGCGCCATACGGTTTATCAGTTTTGCTGAATCAACAGCGTGGCTACGGCTTTTTACAGGATCGTTTCCGGCAAGGCCCAGCAGGAAAATCCCGGACCAGTCAATTCCTGCCCGGTGACATTTCTGGGCAGCCAGTGCATAATCGTCCTGGGTCGCCCCTTTGTTACAGTCTTTGAGCACCTGGTCGTTCCCGCTTTCAACGCCGACATAAACCATTGTAAAACCGGCGTCGGCAAGCCGTTTTAAATCATCATCAGACTTTTTGAGGATATCTTGGACATGGGCATAGGAGCTGACCTTCCTCAAATTCGGGTGCTGCTCATAACAATACTTGGTCAACTCAACGAGGATATCTGCTTTCACGACAAAGGCATTCCCGTCTTCGAAGAATATTTTTTCCACCCGGCTTCCGAACATTTCTCCGGCCTTGCGAATATCGTTCTTGATCTCTTCAATGTCCTTGCGCATTGAGAATTTTTTTGTCAGGTACATGGAACAAAATGTACACCTGTGTGTGCATCCGTTTGTAACCTTGATTAATAATGCATCCCACTCCGAAGGAGGCCTGAATACAGGTGCTTCTAAATTGCCAACATCTAAATTCATAATTCTTTCTGCCCTTTTGACGTCTCAAAGGCAGAATCCACCTTTAAAGACGAGTTCATTT
>JASFYZ010000253.1:0-11719 GCA_045046665.1 Desulfobacterium sp. | reverse complement strand
GGCCGAGGCCGTGCGGGTGGATCTTGACCGCCCCATGGATGAAATCCGGGCACAGTTGAGTCAATATCCGGTTTCCACACGGCTGTTGCTCACCGGTAAGATCATTGTGGGTCGGGATATTGCCCATTTCAAGTTTAAAGAGAGACTGGACAGCGGTAAAGGATTACCCGATTATATTAAAAACCATATTATTTATTATGCCGGGCCTGCTAAAACACCGGAAGGCGAAGCCTCAGGATCTTTTGGTCCCACCACTGCCGGTCGCATGGATCCCTATGTGCCTATTTTTCAGAAAGAAGGGGCATCCATGATCATGCTGGCCAAGGGAAATCGTTCCCAGCAGGTGACCGATGCCTGTAAGGAGTACGGTGGCTTTTACCTGGGTTCTCCGGGGGGGCCTGCTGCACGCCTGGGCAAGGATTTTATCAAAAAAGTAGAGCTGGTGGAATACGAAGAACTGGGTATGGAAGCGGTGTTCATGATGACTGTGGAAGATTTTCCAGCCTTTATCATCGTTGATGACAAGGGCAATGATTTTTACAGTGACCTGTTGTAAATTTATGGATTAAATGTACAATCTCATTTGCCATAAGTTCTCCACATGTGTTGTAATAATATCGGTTAACGACTGAAATGATTAGATTTGAATCTTGACGGTTCATTTTGATGGGGATAATTATTTCTTAAGGTTATGAGAACTTATGACTTATGAGGTACAATAATGGATTGAGTGCCATATAAAAAATTATGAATAAAGAATACCAGATCTCTGCAAGGGGGTCTGGTATTTTTTTTATGAGGAATTATATATATTATCTGTCTGCCCCGGGTGAAACGGTGGAGACATACAAGTTCACAAAACAAATAAAATAGTGTAAGAATGGGGATAACGTCGGTATAGTCAGAACAGGCAATGGGCAAAACCGTTCAATGGAGTTTAAAACCGTGTTGTGGTAGTGGCTCTGCCATAACTTTTATAAGAGGAAATTGTATGGGCAACTCGCTTAAGGAGCAGCTTCTCAAGGCCGGACTGGTCAGTAAAAAACAGGTAAAGAAGGTCAAACACGAAGAACGGGTCACCAAGCATAAGACAAAGGGGAAAAAACCTTCCCCTGAAACCAAAGAGAGTAGCATTGCCCGGGAAGAGCGCCTGGCCTATGAAGAGCTCAATCGGGAACTTAACCGGAAACGCAATGAGGAAAAAAAGAGGCGTGAGAATATAGCCCAGGTACGACAGCTTATTTTGACCAACCGCTTGACCCTGGAAGAACGTGACGATGATGAGCCATACAACTTTGTGGTGGGAAAACGGATTAAAAAGTTGTTTTTGTCTGAAAAGATCACAAATCAGCTCACTTCCGGACAATTGGCCATCGTAAAGCTGGAGGGTAAATTTGAGATTGTTCCGGCAAATGCGGCACGACAGATCGCTGAGCGTAACCGGAAAACCCTGCTGGTTTTTAATGAGGGGGGTAAAGACGAGGAGGAGTATTGATCCCATGGCCCAAGAACTGACCTGTATGGCCGATGTAAAATCAGGGCCGGATAGTCATTGGGGTACGAGACATTAAAAATGTCAGAAAAGAGGCGGGCCATGGATTTCAAGAAAAATTATCTGCTCATGGGCATTTTGCTGTTGGTGATTATAATCTTGGCGACCATTACCTGGAACACCACCCGGATTATCACGGAACGTACCGTTGAAAGCTATCAGCAGAGCATTGCCACGGAGCTTGCCAAAACCGTTGAGCTGTGGCTGAAACAGCACATGAACATCATTGATTCCACGGCCATGGCATTGCAGGAGATTTCCATTGGTGAGACTCCAGAGACCAAGCGAATTCTACAGATGGCCGCAAGGGCTGGCAATTTTGCCGATGTTTACATAGGACAGCCCACCGGGGCCATTATTCTGGGTGGCGATTGGATTCCTCCCAAGGGATATGATCCTCGGATACGCCCCTGGTTTCGCAAGGCCGTGACAGAAAACCGTACGGCCTTTACCAGTCCTTACCAGGATCTGACCACCATGAAAATGGTCATTGCCATTGCCAAACCCCTTTGGATTAAAAATAAATTTGCCGGTGTGCTCAGCTCTGATATTATCCTTGATACCCTGAAAAAGAAGGTGCTCAATGCAACGATCGGCACCTCGGGCTATTCATTTATCATTGGCGGTCAGGGCACCATTCTGGTTCATCCCGATGCCGCATTGGAGATGACAACCAAATTCCAGGAGTTGAACGCCTCTCTTTATGAGGTTCTGGAACATTTTGAAAAAAACACCACCAGCTCCTATCACTACCACATAAATGGAAAGGAGATGATTCTTTCCCAGCGACCTCTGGCAGGGTCCGAGTGGTATTTATGCACAACGGTGGAAAAAAAAGAGGCCTATACCCTGGCCAAGAACACCGCCATGCTGTTTGCCATGGGGGTGGTGTTTAAAATCCTGGGAGTATTGGCCCTGTTGACGCTCTTGGTTACCTTTGGTAGTGCCCTGGCTTTTTTTATTGCCAAACGGCAGTTTAATATCATTGTCAATAAGCATAAACGTCTTCTGTCCGGTAAGGATGCAGATCTAAAAGGCGAAATCACGCTTCGTAAAGAGATGGAAACCCGGTACCATACCATTTTTAATATGGCCACCAACGGTATTTTGTTAAGCCGGGGAAATGTTTTTGTTGAATGCAATCAGAAAGCTGCTGAACTTCTGGGCATGGGCCGCCGCAGAATTGTGGGAAAGCACCTGCTTGACTTTTCACCAGAAAGACAGCAGGACGGCAAAGAGAGTCGCTTTGTCTTGAAGCTGATTAATAATAAACTCATCTCAGACAGCCAGCAGAGCTTTAAATGGTTTTTCATCCGGGCCGATGGCACCCAGTTTCCGGCGGAGGTGAGTGTTAAATTGCTCCAGCTGGGTGACGACGTCATAACCCTTTTCAGTATTTGGGATATTTCAAAACGGGAAAATGCAGAACATCAGCTCCGCCAGGCCCAGAAACTGGCTGCCATGGGGGAGATGATGAGCTCCATTGCCCATCAGTGGCGCCAGCCCCTGAATGCGCTTTCCACCTATGTGGCAAGTCTGTTGCCCGCATTCTATAATGGAATGATCACCCAGCCCTTTGTTGAAAAACTGGTGGGGGAGGCCGATGCCCAAATTCAGTTCATGTCCTCCACCATCAATGATTTCAAGGAGTACTTTAAACCCTCCAAAACAAAGCGGCCTTTTGACGTGAATGACGCCGTTGACAGAGCTGTTAAGCTCATGACATCCCAGTTGAATCAGCGCTGGGTGCAGCTTTATATCCACAAAGATGATACAGACAAAAGGATTCCAGTGCTTGGATATAAAAATGAATTTGTCCATGTGTTGGTAAATATCATCTCTAATGCCCGGCACGCCATTGATGAGAAGCGGACGACCCTGGGTAAGGAGGAGCCCGGCTGCATTGATATCACCATCAAAAGGGATCGTTCCCATGTGAACCTGATCATCATGGATTCAGGAACCGGGGTCCCCGGTCATTTGCTGGAAAAGGTGTTTACCCCCTATTTCACCACCAAGGGAACCGCCACCGGCACCGGTATTGGACTTTATATGGCTAAAATGATTGTGGAAAAAGAGATGCAGGGCAGCATCACCGTTGACAATCATTCAAAGGGGGCGCAATTTACCATTATACTGCCGCTTTCTGAAACAATTCAATCTACATCAGCACCCGTCATACCTCAAAGGACAACACATGATTAATTTCAGTCAGTCAGAAGCGGACATCCTCATCGTGGATGACGAACAATCGGAGCTGGACGCTTACAGCTTTTTGCTACAGGCCATGGGGGTTAAACATATCAAAACGGTGAAAGACAGCAGAGTCCTCATGGATGTCATGGCGATAAGCTCCCATGCCGTTGTCTTCCTGGATCTGAACATGCCCCATAAATCCGGAGAAGAAGTACTGGCTGAAATAAAGGAAGTATATCCCCATGTGCCGGTGATTATCTGCACCGCAAATTCAGACATTTCCATGGCCGTGAAGTGCCTGAAGCTGGGGGCCCATGACTATCTGCTCAAACCCATCAATATGAACAGCTTTGGCTCTGCCCTGAGAAATGCCCTTGAAATCGGCTCCTTGAGAAATGAGATCATGACGCTCAAGGGAATTCCCACCGCAGCCCCACTGAAATTTTCCCATTGTTTTTCTTCTATCATCACCTGTGATGCGGTGATGCACGGCATTTTTCACTACATTGAATCCATTGCCGGCAGTGGGCAGCCGGTGCTGGTACTGGGGGAAACCGGGGCGGGAAAGGAACTCATTGCAAGGGCCATACACGACGTCAGCCAGGTACCGGGTGAATTTGTGGCGGTGGATGTAGCAGGCCTTGACGATACCCTGTTTTCCGACACCCTGTTTGGCCACGAAAAAGGCGCATATACCGGTGCTGAAACCCATCGGTCTGGATTGATTGAACGGGCGGCCCATGGCACCATTTTTCTGGACGAGATCGGTGATCTGAGCCGGGTGTCCCAGATAAAACTGTTGAGACTGCTCCAGGAGGGGATTTACTATCCCCTGGGATGTGATACCCCCCGGAAATGTCAGGCCCGCATCATCACCGCCGCAAACAGAGAATTGAATCAGTTTGCGGTTAAAAATGATGAATTTCGCATGGACCTTTATTATCGATTGAGTACACATCTGATACGCATCCCGCCGTTAAGAGAGCGCAAGGGAGATATCCCATTACTGGCGGATCATTTGAAAAACCAAGCAGCAGAAAGTATGGGAAAAGAGATTTTAACCGTAGAAAAAGAGTTGCTGACCCTGCTTGAAAATCATCCCTTCCCCGGAAATGTAAGGGAGCTGAAAACCTATGTGTATGATGCCGTTGCCCAGTGTCACAACGGGCAATTGACCGAAGATGCGGTGAAAGAACGGCTTTCAAGTGAAAGAGGGGGGGAGGTAACAACCTCCTCTCCCGCCAGCCTGGACGGATTTACGTTGGCATCGTTTTTTGGACATTTCCCAAGCCTGGCAGAATTAACCGAATATGCCATTGACGGTGCCCTTGAAACCGCCAATTACAATCAGAGTAAAGCTGCTGGCCTGCTGGGAATTTCCAAACAGGCATTGAGCAAGCGACTTCAGAAACGAAAAAACCATGCAGTGCCCCTCTAACAGGTCCAAATTACTTGATGATTAGGTTGTTTGTCAGGCTACTCTTTGGTTGTCATCGCACTGATTCGGTCCGACACCTCTTTGGCTCCTTTAAGAAAGGGTTTGTCAAACTGGGTTTTAATGACAAAATCTCCCATAACCCCATCAGCTTGGGCAGTGAAGGTAAAAGCGATATAGTCAAATAGATCCACCAATTTCTGAAACTCGGGGGTCATGGCAATGGCGAAATCGGGATCATTGTCTATAAACATGGGCATGAAGTTTTTCAAGACATAGTAAAGCTCCATGATATCCAGGTAAGCAATGGAATGGTCATGGCTGAGGGTGTTTTTTAATGATTTGCTTTTAACAGCGGTCATAAAACCCGTTGCAGGATCTGCAGCCAATGCCTTCTCAAACATGGGCTTACCCAATGTTATAAGTAGTTTTTTTCCTTTAAAACCGGCATAAATCTGAAAGGGGCCGACAGGAACCATATAGACATGATGGTCACCAATTTGGAGCCTGTTCACCATCACTTGCTTCTCCTCGGGCATCTTCTTGATCAGCGTTTCAATTACGGCAATCATCTTGGAAGGATATTTAAATTCAAGGGAGAGCAGAGAGTTGATATTGCCCATATTGATGCTCATGCCGTCATAGATACCCACATTGAAATTGTTGCCGAGGTTGTTGATAAGATCAACTTCCATATTAACGCCATAATCGGCTTTTATTTGGTTGAACTGCTCGGTTATCTTCGCCAATGTCTCTTTATCCAGTGTCTCTCGAAGCATTTGCCAGTACTGCTGCAAATTCTGTGTAAATCCCCAGAGCATAACCGGGTTGTCTTTCAGTCCAAGAGCAATCTCTCTTTTGACATCAATCCCTTTAAACAGATTGAAGAGTTTTGATTCTTCAACGATATCTATATAACAATCCACAATGAAATCAGATTTTTTCAGATCCGTTGAAAATCCCAGTGCTTTGTAATCTTTCAATAATTCAAGGGAGGCTAATGCTGCTGGGCCATAGCCTTGGGCACCCATTCCAGCCTCACCAGGCAAGAAGAGCGAAAAGAAATCTGCGGATTCAGGATTTTCCTTGATGATTCGTTCAATATTTGCGTAGAACAGTACGTCTTTGGAGGCATTGAGTTTTTTGACCACCTTTATGAATTTTGGATCATCGGCTAACGTTGGGGTATTGGGGCTGCTATTTCCCTTAAGGCGTTGCGCCATTTTCTCAAAGAAAATTCCGGCATCTTCAGAAGGGTTGGTTCCCATAAGAATATAACCGTTACCGGCAGCCATATAATTCGGGTAAGAGGGAGTAACCGTCTCACCTGTGATAGCATTAGTCTTATCCATCTTGGCGTTTTCATCCGGAGAATCCGCAGAATCTGTAGAGCCACTCAAAGAAGCATTGGATTTATCTTGATTTGTTTGAACAGCTGTCTGATCTGTTTGAGTCGTTGTCTCAGGTTCGTTGCCCGTTGAAGTATCCAAGCCATTTGAATTGTTTGCACCATTAACTTGCAAGGCATCATTAAAATGCCATTTCCAAGTCTCTCCCACTTTTTGAAATTGAACCGTGTCACTCTTTTTTACAATGGATTGCTTGATCCAAGCCATGGCCTTTTTTTCATCTTTGGCCGGCAGAAACAGAAGCAAATTGAGATGGGGCTCATCCTCTCCTTCAACCATTTTAAAATTGGAGGCGGCAACGCCAAAGGGACGTCGCACATCAAATCCATTATTGCGCAATTCATTCAGATCAAAAGGGTTAAAGCCCAATTCCGACTGGATATCCTCGAGCTCTTCAATGGGGTATCCCCAAAAGCTGTCCGGAGTCACTGAAAGATAGTCATAAATATTTTCAAGGGATGGGCATTGAAAAAACGCATCCGTACTCTCAGTAAGAATTTTTACGATGGCTGGCTCGGGAGTGGGAGAAGAGTCCGCATTCGTTAGGGTTGGGGAAAGGGCGATTTGAAAAAATGAAAAACAAAAAATGAAAACAGAGAGGATAAAGTATTTGATGAATATATCTTTTTTCATACGGACTCCATATTTTAATTAGGATTATTTTACCATGAAAAGGCATAGGAACTGTGAAAAGGCATAGGATAGGATAAGAACTTGCTTTTTGTCAAAAAAAATATGAAATTTTTATAAAACTAAAATGCGCACCCAGTCCAGAAAGAAAACTCAAATCCGGCCCATTGGGACCTAAAGGCGATCATCGTCAACCAAGGCAGACATGGTCAATAAAAGTTGACGCAATGCATTGACGTTGCCTGGAAAAACAGCACACCGCTTTCCGTTTTCTGGTCTTTTTTCTGTCAGGGGCCAGCCACCCAATTGGTGCAACCCTCCCCTTTCCTTTAAAAATCGCCTGTTTTTAAATCAAAATCAAGTCCTGCCTCCCTCCATGGTACGAACTTTGCTCTTCTTAATCCCGAATCATGGCATTTAATCTACATTAATCGTGACAAAGGACTTTGTGATAGGGCATCTGTGCCTGTGGAATTTATTTTTCAGTTTGAATTCCATGGTTTTTGTGTATCTCCCCAGGCACATTCGGTGTTAAGAAACGGGCTTGGTTCCGCTTCGGGTGACTGAAGCTTGAAGTTAAGGGGATCAAAACCCAAACATTTTTACTCAAATGGAGAAATGGTTCATGGACAAAAAAATGTTTTGGAAGAGATGTGTGGGAACAATGGCACTGACCGTCGGCATGATATGTTTGAGCTCCGTGCCGTCAGTCATTGCATCTGATCAGGTGGTGAAAATAGGAAATATTATTCCTCTTTCCGGCCCCTCTGCCACCGTGGGTGCACAGGGAAAAAATGCAAGGGAAATGGCGGTGGCTGAAATTAATGCCGCTGGCGGTATTGCCTCCCTTGGCGGTGCAAAGTTGGAATTGATCTATGCCGATTCAGAATCCAAACCTGAAAGAGGTGTGGGAGAAGCAGAGCGCCTCATCAACACAGAAAAGGTAAATGTATTAACCGGATGCTGGAACTCATCGGTGACCTATCCCACCTCTGCCGTGGCAGAACGCTATGGAGTTCCCTTTCTGGTACCGGTATCTGTTGCCGATAAAATTACCGAACAAGGCTTTAAAAATGTGTTTCGCATTGCTGCCAAAGACTCCTGGTGGACAAGGGATCAGTTTTCTTTTCTCAAGGATATGTCTGCAGAGTTCAACACGGAAATTAAAAAACTGGCATTTGTTTACGAAAATGGTGACTGGGGTCAGGGCATTGCCGGTAACTGGGTGAAACTTGCAAAAGAAGCCGGATATGATGTGGTACTCAATGAACCCTATCCCTCAACCACAACGGATTTAAGCCCTGTTGTTCAGAAGATTAAACGCGCACGGCCCGATGTGCTGATGCTGGTTTCCAATGCCGCAGATGCCATTTTGATCACCAATACCCTGGCGGAATATCGAGTGAAGTTAAAAGCCATTGTCTCCTCCGGTGGTGGCCATGCCGATCCTTCTTTTATCAAGGCCACTGCGAAAAGTTCCCAGTATTTATTTGATATCGTTGAGTGGGAGACCGATGTGAACAAACCCGGTGCCAAAGAAGCCAATGCAAAATACAAAAAACAATATGGCCAGAATCTCACCGGAGAGGCAGTGGATGCCTACCTTGCCATGTACATCATTAAAGATGCCCTGGAACGGGCCGCCAGCCTGGACCCTGAAAAAATCAGACAGGCCCTGGCAACCACCCAGTTAACGGATGGACCGGGGATGATCGTTGGATATGACAAGGTGGCATTTGACGAAAAAGGTCAGAATAAAGAGGCCTCTCTGGTCATGGTGCAGATAAACGATATTGGTAACGGTTTGGAGCGCATCACCGTGTGGCCCAAATCCGCCCGACGTGCCGGATACACCCCGGTGTTTCCCAAGCCCTGATATCCCGTCTCATTCAATGATCCTGTTTCCCCCTGGCGGTTTTTTAAAGAACGGTGTCAGGCTTATGTCGCATTAATAACGCAAGTCTGAGCCTCCCCCCTCAGGGAATGGTCAAGACAAAAAACGGGATCATTAATCAATACCATTTTATCCGGGATATGTGTGATGCATATCCCGGATTCATCTCTCTTAGGGTTTTGGAGACAAATAATTACATCAATATGACGCAGAAATTCAGCTGGTATCCAAGGTGCGCCAATGGGAGCAATACGTATGTGTCCATTGGTGCAACACAGGAGGCGAACTGAAAGGCAATTGGCGTAATTATTTATTTCCAATGTTCTTAATGGCTGTATGGAGGCCTTAAATGCTCTATTTTATTGAAGACACCATCAACGGCATTCTCATGGGGTCCATCTATGGATTGACCGCCATGGGATTGACCATTATTTTTGGTGTGCTTAAAGTAATCAATTTTGCCCATGGATCATTGCTGATGGTGGGGATGTATGTGGCTTACTGGGTGATTACACTTTCCGGTGTGCATCCCTACCTGGCCCTGGTGGTGGTCATTCCGGTCATGTTCCTTTTTGGATACCTGCTCCAGGATATCATTATCAAGCCGATTTTCAAGGCGGAAAAAGAAGTTCGGGAGCCCGTTACGGTGATCATCGTCACCACTGGCATCTGGTATATCCTGGACAACCTTGCCCTTCTTGTTTTTGGTCCCCAATATCGCACCATCGAGAACAATCCCCTGCGGGGTAAAATGTTTGAACTGGGGGAAATGCTGATTTCCGTACCCAAGTTCTGGGGATTTGTTATTGCCATTGTAACGGCAATGACGGTGTATTATTTTTTCCAATATACCCGTCTGGGCCGGGCCATCCGGGCCACCAGTCTGGACAGGGATGCCGCAAGCCTTGCTGGCATCAATCAATACAAAATTTATAACATCGCCTTTGGTATTGGTACGGCTGTTTCCGGTATCGCTGCCATTACATTGATTCCCTTTTATAACACCTTTCCCACAGTGGGGGTGGCCTTTGACATTAAAGGATTCATCATTGTGGTCCTGGGAGGGCTTGGCAGTATTGGCGGTGCCATTGTCGGTGGCATTATCGTCGGTCTGATCGAGTCGGTGGGACCGCAGTTCATGACGGCCACTTGGACAGAGGCCATTGTTTATGGGCTGTTTCTGCTCGTATTGTTTGTTAAACCTTCAGGACTGTTTGGAGAAAAAAATGACTGGTAATGAAACCCTTGCTCCTTCGGATAACCCCTCCGGCGGAAGTGCCGGACATTCAACCGTATCGGGCAGTAACACGGGTCACCAAGGGTTTACCCCCCGGAAAAAGATTGAAGTATTCTCTTTGCTGGGTGTCGTGCTCATCGCCTTTGGGTTGCCCCTGATCATGACAAGTCCCACCTATCTTCACATTGTGATTCTCATCTTTTTTTATGCCTATCTTACCAGCTGTTGGAACATGGTGGGCGGTTTTGCCGGTGTGCTTCCCCTGGGCCATTCCGTTTTTATCGGCGTCGGCGCCTACACCTCCACCATTCTTTCGCTACAGTATGGTATTTCTCCCTGGCTGGGGATGATTATCGGCGGTGTTCTTGCCATGGGTATAGGGGTGCTCATTGGGTTGCCCACCTTTAAAATGCGGGGGGCTTATTTTGCCCTTGCCACCATTGCCTTTGCCGAAGGCGTGCGGGTGATGGTGGAGAACCTGAATTTTCTGGGACCCTTTAACTTGAATGGCCCCCGGGGGCTTCAGATTCCGCCTGTGAATTTTGGTTTTGTCAACTTCATGTTCCAGGGAAAGGAACCCTATTACTATATTATTCTGATCATGCTCATCGGGGTGATTTTGCTGACCTGGTTCATCTCCCGTTCCAAACTGGGATACTATCTCAATGCCGGTGGTGAAGAGCCCGAGGCTGCTATGGCACTGGGAGTGAACGTGGCCCGGGCAAAACTTATTGCCATGGCCATGAGTTCTTTTTTTACGGCCCTGGCCGGTACCTTTTATGCCCAGTTTTCCCTTTTTATCCATCCCAAGAGTATCATTTCCCTGGATCTTTCCTTTGAGATTGCATTCATTGCCCTCATTGGCGGCCGTGGTTCCATTGCAGGACCCTTGCTGGGGGCGCTGTTGCTTCGGCCGGTGAGTGATTTTTCCCGCATCTATTTTGGCGATGTGTTTCCCGGACTTCATCTGGTGATCTTCGGCGTGATATTGATTCTGGTGATGATCTACCAGCCCCGGGGAATCCAGGAACCGCTGACCCGGGTTTACAACAGACTCATCAACCGGTTGACCAAAGAAGGGCAGGCAAAGGAGGTGTCATGAAAATACTGGAAGTAGAAAAGATGGTGATGCGTTTCGGGGGGCTCACCGCTGTGGATACCCTTAATCTCAATATTGATAAAGGCGAAATATTGGGATTGATCGGACCTAACGGGGCTGGGAAATCAACGGCATTCAACTGCATTGCCGGGGTCCACCCCCCAACGGAAGGAACCATTAAATTCAACGGGGAAAATACCAACCAACAAAAGCCTTGGGATCTTTGTAAAAAGGGGCTTGCCCGCACCTTTCAGATTGTTAAACCCT
>JASFYZ010000252.1:0-5843 GCA_045046665.1 Desulfobacterium sp. | reverse complement strand
ATTGAATAATGGCACGCATAGCAAGGGTTGTTGTTCCTGGCTATCCTCATCATATAACGCAAAGGGGAAACAGGCGACAGCAAACATTTTTCAATAATGAGGATTATGAATCCTACCTGGATTTGATGTCGGAGTGGTGCGGGAAATACCAGGTGGATATTTGGGCATATTGCCTGATGCCCAACCATATTCATTTAATAGCCGTTCCTCAAACAAAAGAGGGATTGAATCTTGCGGTTGGTGAAGCCCACAGACGGTACACAAGAAGAGTAAATTTTCGTGAAGGGTGGCGCGGCCATCTTTGGCAGGGGAGGTTTGCATCGTTTGTAATGGAAGAAGGCCATTTGCTGGCCTGTGCCAGGTACATAGAGTTGAACCCTGTTCGGGCAGGGCTGGTCAAAAGGCCTGAAGACTGGCCTTGGAGTAGTGCTGAAGCCCATATCAACATGAAAGACGATGGTCTGATAAAAATAAAGCCATTGGTTGAAATGGTCAATAAACCATGGAATGAGTTTTTATCATATGATGTGGAGGAAATGGAAATGGAGGTTTTCCGAAAGCATGAAAGGACAGGACGGCCACTTGGCGGGAATTCTTTTGTTGGGAGCTTAGAGGAGATACTGGGGCGAAATCTCAAATTTAAAAAACCTGGTCCCAAGAAAAAAGATAAGTAAGGTGTCCCCCGAACCAAGGTGTCCCCCGAACCCATGTCCCCCGAACCCAACCCGATTTGCTTAAAAATCAATGGGTTTTATCAAACACCCCGAACAAACCGTATAAATTATACCCACTTCCATACCCGATATCGAGTAAAAAGTATACAAAATGTAGGATGCCAAATTTTTTTTCCAAAAAAGACATGGTATCCCCCAACATGCTGGGATGTTCCTATCAACATTTTTTCCTGACCGGAATTCGTCCGGCCCCGGATATCTCTAATAGATAAGCCTACTCATAGTTTGTTCAGGATTTCATGAACTTAAACATTTTATTCAAAGGAATAAAAATCTTTTTAACCCCAGTATCCCATGTCTTGTGATTTTACAAAAAAAGAAATTTACAGGAAATTTTTTTCACTATTCCACAACTCCAATGGTTGTTTATTTGTAAAAACACCTTCAAGTATTGCAAATTTTCACCATTTCTCAGTTTAAAAACCGGCCAGCGTTGGAATAATCATCGTTATGGCAGGTATGTAAGTGATGCATAATAAAACAACAAATTCCATGATGATAAACGGATTGACTTCTCTGATCAATTCTTCAAGTTTCACATTACCAATGGCAGCACCGATAAACAGGCCAGAACCAACCGGCGGTGTATTAAGACCAACTAGAAGATTCACGCAGAAGATCAGCCCGAAGTGGAGAGGTGAAATACCATAAGAAGCAGCCACCGGTGCAAAAATAGGTGCGAAGATGAAAATGGCAGGGAAGAGATCAACCACACATCCGATAAGCAAGAGCATAATATTGAGAAGAAACAAAAACACGATCGGATTATCGGTCATATTGTGCAGGGTCTGAGCCATTAGTGTGGGAACATTTTCCGTGGCTAAAACATAACTAAATAGGTTACTTGTGGCTAGCAATAGGAACATGATGGAACTGACTTTGGCACTGTTAAAAAAGATTTTTTCAAGGTCTGTGAATTTCAGGCTTCGAAAAAATAACAAACACACGACAAGCGCATATGCTGAGGCTGCTGCAGCCGATTCGGTTGCTGTATAAGCACCGCTAATTACACCTACTACGATCAAAAGGGGCATTACCAAAACAATGGCGCTCTGCCTGACAATTTTTAAGATTTCTCCCCAGGAATATGCCTCGGTCCGTTTTTCGTAATTGCGTTTGCTGCTGATGATATAGTTTATAACCATCAATCCGATGCCGGTAAGAATGCCTGGTATGATACCGGCCAAAAATAATCCCCCGATGGAGACATTGCCCACTGCAAGGGCATATATCACGAATGTCAGGCTGGGTGGAATTATTGGACCAATAACTGACGAAGCGATGGTGATTGCTGTACTGTATGCTCGGCTATAACCTTTTCCGGACATGGCAGGGATAAGGATGGAACCAATAGCCGTAGTATCCGCTGTGGCCGAACCGGTGATACCGGCAAAAAAGATACTAGCCAGAATGTTGGTGTGACCGAGTCCGCCTCTGATTTTACCAACCAGGACGTCCGCCAGATCAGTCAAAGATCGTGTCATCCCACCATAAAGCATGATTTCTCCGGCCAGCACAAACATGGGAATAGCGCAGAGCACAAAAGAGTCCACACCGGAAAACATATAATGAGAGATCAGGATCAGTGGGACATCCTGAGTCATGACGGCGAACATGGAAGAAATGCCAATGGCAAACGCTATGGGCATCCCCAAAATAATGAACAGGGTAAACGAAATGATCAAGACTGTAAGTGTCATTTGGATCTCCATTTTTCGAAGTCTTCGATGATCAGACGGATGGATACGAGTATAAACAGCACACCGCTGGTCGGGATGATAAGATATGGTATGGCCCGAGATATGCGCAAAGCACCCGTTTTAAGGGGCGCCAGGCTCATTACCTCCTGCCAACCGCCGACAACCATGACGCCCAGGAATCCAATAATAATAAAGTGAAGCACAATGCCCAAACCGGCTGACAGGCGGGCAGGGAGCCGATCAATAAAAAAATTAAGTCCGACATGCTCCCGATGTCGCAGGGCGTACCCGGCAGCCAAAAACAGCGACCACACCATAAGAAACCTTGCAGCCTCTTCCGGCCAAGAAAGGGCGTCGTTTAGAATAAATCGGCAAAAGATCTGCAGGCAAATGACACTCATCATTCCAGCCGTTGCAGTAATGATAACCCAGCGGATCAAACGATCGAACAGTTTGATTATTTTGTCCATAATAGGCCTCTCTTCCAGAACGATGAAGCCTTTAAGCTCCAATTTTTTATTTCAGGGCCAACCTTTAAGTTGTGGCGGTGCCCGGTGTAAACGAGCACCGCACCTGAATCAGTTTTTGTTTAATTTATTAAAATCTTTTGCAGTGTCGATAAGCTTACATGCCGGCTTCAATCTCCGAGATGGTTTTAAATGCTTTGGCAGCCATTTCTTCTCCAACCTTTTCCCTTATCCATGGTATCACTGCGTCGTGGGCAGATTTCTTCAACCGGGCCCTTTCATCGGCACTCAAGGAAACAACATTCACACCGTTTTTCTTTAGGGTATCGATGGAAACTACCCGATTGCGGTAGGTTGCGATGCCAAACTCCGCTGCTGCAGCCATCTGGGCGCCTTCTTTGACGACCTTCCGTAGGTCTTTGGGTAGTGATTGATAAAATCGATCGTTAATCAGGTAGAGATTGGCGCATCCCATGCTCATGTCCAGTGTCACGTTTTTGGCCACTTCATAATATCTTTGGTCTACCATAATTGTTAACGTATGACCAAGTCCATGGATAACTCCGGTTTTGATGGCGGTATAAATTTCAGCCCAGGAAACCGGTGTAGCAGATGCCCCTAAGGCTTCCCAGGTCTTGATGGTCAGCTGACTGTTTGGAAGTGTTCTTAATTTCAGACCCTTGAGATCTTCAATACGATTGATAGGTTGTTTTTTGTTGATAAAATTATAAAACCCATAAGGGGCAGCACCCAGAACCCTGACACCCATGTCTTTGGCCATCATATTACTCAGTTCTTCAAATGTTTCGCTTTCAAAAAACTTTTTCATGACAAGTTCGTTTGAAAATAAATACGGAGTAAACCAAATCATCATGGGATCGTAGGCGCCGGTAATCGATTCGTCTCCCTGGGCCATTTTATGGATGCCTAATTTAAGACCTTCAAACAGTTTTTCTGAGTCCCCAAGCTGGCCTGATGGATAAATATCCACATCGATTTGACCATTGCTGGTCGATTCAACATATTGTTCGAAAGTCTTCCATCCGAGTGTGTTAGGACCATCCGGTGATTCAAGACACCCTATTTTCAATTTATAGTTTTTTGCATCGGCGGATACTGGTGCTATCACGATTGCGGTTAGCACCAAAATGATCGAAATGGTAAGCAGTGTGTTCCTGTGGATTCTTTCAATTGTAAGCATTTTGCCTCCTGTTAAAATTATGGGTTTTGAACAAAGGACTCAGAAACAACATTTTTTTCAGCCTAGGCCAAATGTAGCTGTAGCGAAGTCCTTTATTTTTTAAAACAATACATAAAGTGAAGATGGGGCCAAACCTTATGTATGAAATGATACCAGGTCGTGCGGTCTTATATACGAAACATAAGTTACTCCTCAGCCTTAGCTGCGGTATTTTTCCAAACGGATGGTTGCGGCATACCGGTGTGCATCCATCCCCTCGTATTCTCCCTGAATTTCAGCGTACCGGGCTAACTTCAGACTGGCAACCCGATCTGTTTCCATATGGGACTGCACCTTCATGTACATGCCCACCCAAAGTCCGCCGGTGTACCGGGCAGCCCCGGAGGTGGGCAGAGTATGGTTGGGGCCTGCAATTTTGTCCGCATATACTTCTGCAGTGTCCTCGCCCAGAAAAGCGGACCCGTAGTGGCGGCAACCCTCAAGGACTTCACGAGGCGATGCCGTGTGGATTTCCAGATGCTCGGGGGCATACTGGTTAGAGTATTCAATGGCCTCTTCCAAGGTATCCACCAGGGCGACCACGCCGTAATCGTTCCATGAGGCACGGGCCACTTTCTCGGTAGTTCTCTCCTTGAGTTGACGTTCCACCTGTTCGATGGTATTTTCAGCCAGCTCCCTGCTAGTGGTCACCAGGCATGCCCTGGCATTGGGGTCATGCTCGGCCTGGGCAAGGAGGTCGGCGGCCACCCAGTCAGCTCTGGCAGTGTCATCGGCAATAACCAAAATTTCACTGGGACCGGCCAGAAAATCGATCCCCACTTTTCCAAATACCTGGCGTTTGGCCTCAGCAACAAACTGGTTCCCCGGGCCCACGATTAGGTCCACAGGCTTGATACTCTCTGTACCGTAGGCCAGGGCGGCAACTGCCTGGGCCCCGCCCATGCAGTAGATCTCTTCACAGCCCAAGGCGTGGAGCGTATAAAGGATACCGGGGTTGATCTCACCGATTGTACCCGGAGGACTGACGGCTACGATCCGTTTCACACCGGCTACCTTGGCCGGAACAACGGACATGACAGCGGCAGTCAGGCACGGATAACGGCCAGCAGGGATGTAGCAACCGCAACTGTCCACGGGGATGACCCGGTGGCCCATGGCCATGCCGGGCTTGATCTGAGTTTCCAGAGGGCTGAAACAATCCTTCTGGGCCTGGGCAAAGGCAGTTACCTGTTCAATGGCAAAATCCAGTTCTTCAACCACTTCGGCAGGAAGGCGGCCTTTGGCCATGGCCGCAGCTTCCGGTGTAATGCGGAAGGTGTCCGGGGCATGGTTGTCGAATTTTTTTTGGTAGAATCTTAGGGCAGCATCTCCTTCGTCCCTTAATTTATTGATAATTTCTCTGACGGTGTTCTGAACACCTTCGATATCAGAAGCGGTTTTTAATTTATCTGCTTTCAATAGTTCCAATGCCATGGGTCAAATTTCCTTTCTTTGGGTCTTTAATTGTCTTAGGATGCAGCCTTAAACTTTCCGGATAACCGGATGCGGCTTGATTTTTTTTCAGATGGTGGTCTGGAACAGAGGTGGCGAAAAAAAATCAGCCAAGTTCATCAAATCATTTAAGGTTCCTCCCTGTTATTCGCCTTTACCTCAAAAAAATAATGTTTCCAAGAAGCGTAAACGTTTGCACAGTTATGATTCAAACAAACCCAATTGTCAAGTTTTTTTAAAAAAAAGACAT
>JASFYZ010000251.1:0-3988 GCA_045046665.1 Desulfobacterium sp. | reverse complement strand
AGTCAAGGCTAAGATTTAGGATTGAGCATACCACAGAGTGTTGCCCCGTGGCATTATACAGGATCAACCATCCTAAAATTAAGCAATGACATTGCACTAGTTTAATAATTGAATGGAGCTGACAGCCCCACAGGGATATGGGCAATGTTTTCGGGGATGACCACAGCATCAGTCTCCCATAACACGGGTGAAGCAACCGGGGCAGTGGGTAGATATTTATTTTAAAGATTGACTCAGATTCTCTTTTTAGAAAAGAGGGATGGAACCTGCGGCTTTAACCAGTTCCTGACCTTTTTTGGAAAGGATAAAGGAGATAAAGGCCATGGTATCTCCCTTGGGCCATCCCTTTGTGAACATGAAAAGACCTCTTGATATGGGGAAGGACCCGTTCAGAGTATTCTCTTCAGACCCGGCCACACCCTCTACATCCACGGCCTTTATTTCTGCTGTGATATACCCCAGGCCAACGTATCCAATGGCACCCGGTGTATTGGCCACTGCCTGGACCACCCCCCCATTGGAAGGAACGGTGAGCGCTCTTGGGATTACCCGTTCTTTTTTCATGACCAGATCCTTCCATACCCCAAAGGTGCCAGAAGAGCTGTCACGGGAAATCACAACGATGGTTCCCGGGGTGCCTCCCAGCTCTTTCCAGTCTTTTATTTTACCCAGATAGATAGCCTTTAACTGGGCCATAGTGAGATTTGTTACGGTATTTTTCCCATTCACCACCGGGACAATGGCATCCAGGGCCACCCTGAAAGGAACGGGATAAACCCCATTTTTTACAGCCAGATCGACCTCTTTTTGTTTGATAAACCGGGAGGCATTTCCAATGTCTGCGGTGCCGTCAATGATGGCCTTGATGCCGTTGCCGGAACCGCCTCCGGAAAGGGAGATTTTTACATCGGGATGCTCGGCCATATAGGCCTCGGCAGCCATTTGGGCAATGGGGAGTACGGTGGTAGACCCTTTAATTACCAGTTCTCCGGCAAAAAGTTGTGATGATGCCATCACCAGCGAAACAGACACCAACAGTAATCCTTTAATCATTCTTTTCATTGTTTTTCTCCGTTTTTAATAAAATAAGGCATGGGCCGTGTTTCTTTGAGTAGGAGTCCCATGCAAAACTGTCATATTCATTTGATGAAGAATATACGCTGCTTGTATTAGGATTGTGTTAAGGTTACGTTAAGAGTGGATTAAATTTCAGCAATTCTAATTTTGGAGCCATATGCGTTTAAAATCAAGAAAATGATAATTTTCACCAACGTGATTTCAGATAGTTACACGCCAAAGGGGTCGGTTAAAAGCCATAATTAGGATTGCTGATTAAATTTTCTTCTCCTTGACAAGGCCCAAACCCCTACCATATAACTAACGATTTTATAAACATAATAAATGCAGTGAGGATAAATGTCGACTTCCAGAATGTGTTACCATTTCAATTCAGCAATCGTGAGAACCCCCGCCGCTTCGGTGGTTGACGGCTTACGGGCCCAAGACATCGGCAACCCGGATTACCCCGGTGTAAAAGCAGAACATGAAGCCTATGTGGCAGCCCTTGAATCTGTGGGAATGACGGTCACTGTGCTGCCCCCACTGGAAAGCTTTCCAGATTCTATTTTTGTGGAAGATCCCGCCCTGGTTTTCACCGAAGGGGCGGTGCTTTTAAACCCCGGAGCCCCTTCCCGCCAGGGAGAATCAAAGGAAATCTCACCGGCTCTTCACCAGTTGCTTGACACTGTGCTGGAGCTGTCAGGCACCGGGCATGCCGATGGCGGAGATATACTGGTTACACCCGAATCGGTGATGATCGGCCTGTCAGCCCGGACAGACAAAACCGGTGCCACTGCTCTGATTGAATGCCTGAAAACCCTGGGACACAAGGGTGAAATTGTAAACACGCCAGAAGGCGTATTGCACTTTAAAACCGAATGCTCCCTGTTGGATGAAGAGACCATTCTGGTGACCCGCCGCATGGCACAATCGGGCATCTTTGACGGCTTTGAAAAAGTGGTGCTGCCGGACGGAGAAGAACCCGCTGCCAATGCCGTGCGCATCAATGACGCTGTTCTGGTGAGCGCAAGCTATCAACGGACAATAGAACTACTTGATCAAAAAGGGTATGCCATTGTACCCGTCAAGACAACGGAAATTGGAAAAATTGATGCGGGACTGTCCTGCATGTCCCTTCGCTGGTTTCGTTCTTAATTCATTCCTAAAAAAGGAAAAAACTATGAAATTTTCAAAAATGCTGGCAACCGCCCTGTTTCTCGTGACCTTCGCGCTAATGACATCCCCCGGCCATGCGGGAACCCTTCGTTTGGGTATGACTCCGGAACCCTACATGCCATTTACCCAGATCAACGCAGCAGGGGTATGGGAAGGACTGGAGGCGGAACTTAGCAATCTGCTCTGTGAAAAACTGACCGACGACTGTGAGAGAAGCATGATGGCCTGGGAAGGCTTGATTCCGTCATTGACAGAGAACAAAATCGATTTCATTGTGGGTGCTTTCTCGGTTACAGATAAACGCCGTGAAGTCGTGGATTTCAGCATACCCTATTATAACGAAACAACGGTTCTGGTGGGCATGAAATCTGATAAAAACATTTTTTCCAATAAACCAGCCGCAGACGGCAAAGGTCAAATCGTCGATGCAAAGGGCCTTGCCGGTAAGATCATTGGTGTGCAGAATGCCAGCGTTCAAGCCGCCTATGCCAAGGTGTTTTTCAATGAGATTGATACCAAATCATACACCGCCGCTGACAATGTGATTGCCGATCTCACCGCAGGCCGTATTGATTATGCTCTTTTGACACAAGAATTTATCCAGCCTTTCCTTGACTCAAAAGACGGAGCGGATTACGAGATCAAGCACCAGGTACCGGGCAATGTTGCCCTGGGTGAGGGCATCGCCTATGCCGTTCGTAAGGGAGACCATAAGACCCTTGACAAAATTAATGCGGTCCTGTCAGAACTCTCCCAGAACGGTACCATGGATGCCATGGTTCAGAAATGGTTCTTTGACAAGAAATAATGACATCTGAGCAGTTAGGGAGACCGAAAATAATAATCGTCCAAGCTTTCTGTGGCATCGCAGAGCGGCGTAACGACTACCGCCAGGCTGAACAATTATTTATTTCCATCTCCCTTGAGCGTTATACTATCGCATGGGCGGAGAATACATCAGGCCGCCTTTGCTCCAAAGGGCGTTAAGAGTTCCTTCCCGCGTAATGCCAAGTGCCCCTTTGCCGTTGCCTATATATTTTTCATAGTTTTCACCGTAGTTACCGACCTGTTTGATGATATTGTAGGCCCAATCTTTGGAGAGCCCTAATCCTTTGTTAAGTGTACCCTCAACGCCAAGCATGCGGCGAACATTCACATCTTTTGAGTTGGCACGCATATCATCAACATTCGCGCTGGTAACGCCTAATTCCTCGGCATTGATCATGGTAAAGACTGACCATTTGACAAGGTCTGCCCACTGGCTGTCCCCCTGTCTCACTGCAGGCCCTAAGGGTTCTTTGGAAATGGTTTCAGGTAGAATCATATGATCGGCAGGATTCGGAAATGAAATAATATTTGCGGCCAATGATGATTTGTCAACCGTTACCGCATCGCATCCACCCTTAAGATATGTGGCGTCACGGACATTCCAATCCTCGAAGGCAACAGCACTTATATTGAGGTTATTTTTCCGGCTGAAGTCTGCCAGATTCAATTCGCTGCTCGTGCCGGTAGTTACGCACACCTTCGCACCCTTCAGTTGAAGCGCACTGGTGATGCCGCTGCTCTTGAGAACGGTAAAACCCTGACCGTCATAGAAATTAGGTGTTAGAAAATCCACACCAAGCTGGGTGTCACGTGACATTGTCCAGGTTGCTGTGCTGCATAAAAGATCAGATCCTCCATTGGCCAAAGCGGTATAGCGTTGCTGAGTGCTGACAACCTGGATTTCCTTTTTATTTTTGTCTCCAAA
>JASFYZ010000250.1:0-8034 GCA_045046665.1 Desulfobacterium sp. | reverse complement strand
CACTTTTATTTTACCATTTTTGAAGTAAATTTTTAGCGGAATAATGGTAAATCCCCGTTCATTGATTTTAACGGTGAGTTTATTAATTTCCCGGCGATGGAGCAACAGTTTTCGGGTGCGCAGGGCGTCGTGGTTGTCATAATAGGCACGCTCGTAAGGGGAGATGTGAAGTTGCCGGAGAAACATCTCACCGTTTTTAATGTCTGCATAGGAGTCTTTGATATTGACTCTACCCTCCCGGATGGACTTCACCTCGGTGCCCACCAGTACAATGCCAGCCTCCACCTCATCGGAAATATGATATTCATGCCGTGCCTTGCGATTGCTTGCAATAATTTTTATGTGATCAGATTCCATTTATTAACGACCTGTCTGAATTTTTTGATTAGTTTTGGGACACTGGATTACAATGGTTTTTTTGTTAAAAGTTCTGCGCTGGTGTTCATCCTCAGGCATTTTAAACCTTGGTTTCCGGGGTGGATCTGGGCCCTCCTATATTCTGATCCAAATTTAGAATGGCTGTCCATCAGGGGATGGAAGCTATTGAAGGATATCTGTGTATGTTGCCTGGACAAATCGGTAAATTTCTTCGGTGTTATCCATGGTCAGCACAGTTTCCGTCATTTTGACGGCATCCTGGTAATTGAGCTTTCGGATCACCTGTTTAATCACAGGAATGGAGCCGGGGTTCATGGAGAGTTCGGTGAAGCCCAACCCCATGAGCACCGGCACATTAACAGGGTCTCCGGCCATTTCTCCACAGATGGTGACAATAATATTTTGCCTGTGGGCTGCATCCACCACCATCTTAATAAGCCGGAGAACCGCCGGGTTCAAGGGACGATAGAGGTGTGCCACCTGGCGGTTATTACGATCAATGGCCAGGGAGTACTGGATGAGGTCATTGGTGCCGATGCTGAAAAAATCCACATGTTTGGCCAGCTCATCAGCCATGATGGCCGCTGAGGGCACCTCAATCATAATACCCAGGGGGATATCCTTGTTAAAGACCATCTCTTCGTGGGTCAAATCCATGATGGCACGATCCAGTAATTTCCGGACTTCAATAATTTCCTCCACACAGGTGATCATGGGGATGAGCAGTCGGATATTACCAAAGGCAGCGGCCCGAAGGATGGCCCGGATCTGGGTGAGAAATATTTCCGGTCGATGGAGGGAAAACCTTACGGCCCTGAGCCCCAGCGCGGGATTTTCTTCACCAATATTCTTGAAATAAGGCAGGACCTTGTCGCCGTTGATGTCCAGGGTTCGAATGGTCACCGGCTGGGGGGTCATCAGCTCCACAGCCTCCCGATACCGGTCAAAGAGCTCTTCTTCCGTGGGAAAGCGTTTCTGGTCGATGTAGATAAATTCTGTGCGGAACAGGCCTATGCCATGGGCCACATTGTCCCGCACCGACACCACCTCTTCCACCAGCTCAATATTAGCCATGAGTTTCATGGCATACCCATCCAGTGTCACCGACGGCAGATGGCTTTCCCGGGTGATAAGTGCCCGGTATTGCTCATACTGTGCCCGGCGTTCCTCGTACCGAAACAGGGTGTCTTCTTCGGGGTTAATGATAAGCTGGCCCGTGGAGCCGTCCACAATAAGGATATCATCGTTTTGCACGTTAACGGTGGCGGTGCCAAGGCCAGTCACTGCAGGAATATTCAATGATTTTGCAATGATGCTAGTGTGGGTGTCCCGGCCACCACGGTCGGTGACAAATCCCTTGATGTGCTCCAACTGAATCTGGCTGGTTTCTGCCGGGGAAAGATCGTGGGCCACCAGGATCACCCGCATGCGGATGTCGGAGATTTTTATATCCTGAGCACCCATGAGCTGACGCATGATCTGCTCTGATACCTGGGAAATATCCGCCACCCGGGATTTTAGATACTCATCCTCCATGCGCTGGAACATGTTCTTTACCTGGCGGGTCACTTTTTTCAAGGCCCATTCGGCATTGATCTTTTCCTGGGTGATGGAGTCAATGGTCTTGCCGTAAAGAAGTTTGTCTTTGAACAGCACCAGATGGGTTTCCAGTATATCCACCTGGCTGGAGAAATCTTCGCCCAAAGATTCCACAACAGCCTTGAGATCATCCTTGGCTTTTTTAACGGCATTTTTAAAACGGTTGACCTCGGCGGGGATATCTCTCTCAACAATGGCGTAGCGTTTGATGAGGTCCACACCCTCCCGGTCCACCAGATAGGCTTTGCCAATGCAGATCCCCGGCGCACCGCCGATCCCCCTGAGCACCATTTCTTTTGATTCAGCTTTGTCCATTTGTCACTTCCCCAAACCCATTTTCAAAGGCGGCTACGATGGCTTCCAACAGGGGGAGGTCGTTTTCCGATTCAGCCTCCAGAACAAATGCTTTTCCCTTTGTTCCACTGATGGAGAGAATATCAATGACACTGGCAACATCCGCCTTGTAATCTCCATCTCCCAGCCAGATGCTCTTTTCTGCAGTCCTGGCAATCTTTGCGATCATGGCCGCTGGTCTGGCATGGAGCCCCAGCGGGTTCATCAGTGTTACTTCTCGTGATAATATTTTATAATCTATCAATTTTTTTCTGCTGACCAGGGGATATGGGTCACCAAAATCCCAGAACCTGATGTGGTTTGAACTCCCGTAATTTTCACAACACCCCCCAGCATAAACTCCATGGTTAACGTACACTGTTTTTTACTCTTTTAAGCTTTCAATCTCGCCTCCATCAATATATGTATCCGGGCAAAAAGTCAATAAAGAAGCCCAAGGGAGTGAGGGGTGCAATGGAGCCTATCTTCTTGCATCTCACCGGATATAACTCCAAACTCCAATAACGAAAGCCTGGGTATTCCCATTTTTCTGGCCCATCGTATAAACCATTAATTTTATTAAGCCATTGCAAAACTACCTCCAGAATTATATTTTTACAAATCAAAGGCTTAAAACCCCACCGGAAAAATGGGAATGCGCTCCAAAAGCCTGACCCCATTTAAATTTTGAGTATCCAGTCCTGATAGGTTTTGTTGTCCGGAGCAAGCTCCCGGGCACGCTGGGCATAGTTCAATGCCTCAATGTCCATTGACTGCTGGTGGTATGCCTTGGCAATATTGAAATAATAGCCGCTGTTGTCGGGATGAAGTTCAAGGCATTGTTGCCAGTCTTCAATGGCACCGGGGTAATTCTTCAGGGTCCACCGGACCCATGCCCGGTGGTTATAAAGACCTGCCGTTTTCTTCTTTGCCGTCTCAATGGCATGGGTGACAGCGATTGCCGCCCGCTCATATTTTTTTTGTCGCTGGAGTGCCCGGCAGAAATAATAGTGGTAATGGCTGTTGCTGTTCTCCAGTACCGTGGCCCGCTGGCTGGCAAGTTCCATGCTATCCCAGTCTTTTTGTTTTTCGGCAATGGTGGCCAGAAGGTACCAGGCATGGGCGGTGGGTTTCCGGGCATTCATTCGTTCAAGCCTTGCCTTGGCTACTTCCAGTTGCCCCATATCCATGAAACATCTGACTATAATCATTTCTTCCACTGGTGAGTGGGGGCGCTTTTCTTCCACATATTTGGTAAATTGGAGAAATTCATCAAATAGTTTTTCCGCCCGGAATCGTCTGTAAATGGCGTTGAATTCTCCTTCAAGATTTCCAGATTTGCCCAGAGCCCTTAAAAATAGTTCAAAACTTTGGTCCACTTCTCCTTTTTTTAAATACAATCCCGCCAGATATCTATAAGTGGCCGCTGTATTGCTGTGGGTTTTATACTCCATACTGCGTTGATAATAATCAATGGCGGCTTCCACTTCGCCATCTTTCAGGGACATGGCTGAAAGAATGGAAAGGGTCTCACGGGGGGTGGTGCCTGCGCTCAGGGCTGCAAGACATCCCTTATGGAAGCGAACTCTGACCTCTGCATCAAACCAGGATTGTTTTTTCAGGTATCCATGGGACATGGGATAAATAGTACCAATGTTTTTCACCATTTTTTTTAGTTCGTCGGTCATCTTTTTGGCATTAAAATAACGGGCCATTTCATAGCGAACGGTGATGCCAGCGGGTCTCAGAGCCGCTGCTTGTTGAAACAGGGGCAGGGGATCATAGGTGCGGAGGGTATGGGGTTCGAAATAGGGCTGGAGTGCTGCTACTTTGTCTGTGATTTTGGCGTACCAGAAGACCGTGCGATAACTCAGAGGGTCATGCGCTGTGGCAGCTTTAAGGAATCCATGCCCCTGTTTAAAAAGTTGGTAAGCAGATTTGAGATTTTGACGTCTGGCCTTACCCACTGCTGTCTGCCTGATAAGGGTCATGCCCTGTTGATACAGGGTCTTTCCCAGGGCAGTGTGAATTCGGAACAGGTCCCTTTGTGCCAGAAAACCAGCAAGCCCCTTGGGCAATATTTTTTCTGCTTCAAACAGATGCGCTGCTGCCGGGTCATATTCTCCCATTCCATGGGCACGAATTCCTCCCTGGTACTGGTAACGGGAGAGGAACAATATGCCCAGCCATATCATTAAAATAAAATAAATCGGTACGATTATTACAATTATGATTTTTTTTTGTTTGTTCATAGGTTTCCCGTTTGGTCAATGTGTGGGATCAGTTCTTGAAACCCTATACTTTTATCTTGACCCAGAGCACAATTCAAGATAAAAAAAATCATGTTCCCCTTCTCATTGGCATCTCACCTTTTGTTTGCTTTGGTACTTTTGCTGGTGTCCGCTGCCATCAGCCTGTTTTTGATCAAACGTACCCGAATCATGGATATCCCCAACGGGCGGTCCTCCCATAAGAAACCCACTCCCACCATCGGTGGGATTGCCATTGTGGTTACCTTTTTTTTGAGCATGCTGATACTCTATTCCTTTGCAGGAAAAACAATGATCTCAGAACGTTTTTCTCTGGGATTCACCTTTTCCAGTCTGCTTATTGCCAGCATGTCCCTGTATGATGATGTCAAAAAGAAATCGTTTTACATCCGCCTGATCACCCATGTTATTGCCGTTCTTGTGGTGATGGGATTTGGAATCATCATTCACCGGGTGGATTTTCCTCCAGATTTGCCTTTTTTAACCAATCGTTCACTGGGTGTTTTGGGATATTTTATCACCTTCTGGTGGATATTGGGCATGATTAATGCTTATAATTTCATGGATGGGCTCAACGGCATGGCCGGGGGCAATGCCATCATTGCCGCAAGTTTTTTCTGTATTATTACCTATATCCAGGGCAGCGACTTTGCCTATATGGTGTCTTATACCCTTGTTTCGGGTGTAGCAGGCTTTTTGATTTTTAATTTTCCCCGGGGCAAACTTTTTATGGGGGACATCGGCAGCACATTCCTCGGTTTTACCTTTGCCACCTTGCCCATCATTGCGTCACTGTATGACAATGCCCATACATCCTTGTTGGTGATGCCTTTGCTTCTTTTTCATTTTATATACGACACTTGTTTTACTTTTTTGAGGCGACTTTTCAAGGGGGAAAATGTATTTCAAGCCCACCGCACTCATTTGTATCAACTATTTAACAGGTTGGGCTTTACCCATTTTAAAGTCACTGTTTTTTATTGGGCTGTTGCCATTTTACAAGGTTTGGGGGCCTTGTGGATGATAACCATTCCAGGTCCCATGCGGCTGATGGTTTTTTTACCTTACTTGATTTTTCAAATGATCTACACTATAATTGTTGTCTATCATGCGCGAAAAGGAGGATTGTTGTGAACCAGCCATCGCCAAATATCATTTTTGGACTGAAAGATTATCCCCGACCACGGCAATCGGGCTTTTTTTACCATAAGCCCCCAACCATATTGGGAAATTTTAGGATTAAAACCCTTGCCGTGCTGGATCTTTATATCACGGACGAAGCCTACCTGTCCCAAGTGTTTTCAGAGGGTATTGACAAACTTCTGACAGATAAAACCATTGCTGCCCAAAAAGAATTCTACCTGACCAATTATGCCACGGAAAACATGAAAGACTTTGTGAAAGATATCCTCCACAAGGTAATCCAGAATAGACTAAGGACAAAAACGCAATGAAAATCGGAATTATCGGTCTGGCCCAAACCGGAAAGAAAACCTTATTTCAGATATTGACAGGCAGTGAACTCAAAGAGCAGGGAGGTGCCCCAAAACCCATACCGGGAACCGCAGATATTCTTGATATTCGGTTTGATAACATGGTGGAGATGTACGCCCCCAAAAAAGAGGCGCGGGCCCGCATTGATCTTGTGTTGTTACCCAAAATGGAACAGGAAAACATTGCCCGGGGAGATATCTTCAGGGACATTGCCGACATGGACGCCATCTGCCATGTGGTGCGGGCCTTTGAAGATGATGCCATTTACCATGCCGAAGGATCTGTGGACCCACGGCGGGATACCCAAATGGTCAATGGAGAGTTGTTGATGCACGATCAGATCTTTGTGGAGAAACGCATTGAACGTATTGAAGAGCTGGTTAAAAAGAAAAAAGATGAGGAGCAACAAAAAGAACTGCTACTCATGAAGAAAATGCAGGCCCACTTGGAGCAGGAAATCCCCCTTCGTCTCATGGAGATCAGCGATGATGAAGAATTCATGATAAGAAGCTATCCCTTTATCACCAGAAAACAAATGATCCTGGCCGTGAATGTATCTGAGGATGATCTTGGGAATACGGCCCTGCTTGAAAACCTCAAGGTCTCCTGTGAGACCCAGGCCATGGAGGCCATGCGGGTGTCTGCCAAGGTGGAATCTGAAATCTGTCTTCTGGACAACGAGGAAGAAAAAGCAGAATTTCTGGAGGGTCTTGGCATTGAAGAGACTGCACTGGGCGGGCTGACCCGACTGTGCCTCAAGGCATTGGGACTTATCTCCTTTCTCACCGTGGGTGAGGATGAGGTCAGACAGTGGCTGGTGAGAAAAGGGTCTCCAGCCCCCGTGGCAGCCGGGGTCATTCATTCAGATCTCCAACGGGGTTTTATCCGTGCAGAGGTGATCAAGTATGATGAACTCATGACCCATGGATCTGAAGCAGAACTTAAAAAAGTGGGGAAACTGTATGTCCAGGGCAAGGAGTATACGGTGGAAGATGGAGATATTTTAAATATTCGGTTTAAGGTATGATGCCAAAGCATCCTTCATGCACTGGTTGACACTTTTTCACAACACTACTTCATTTCTGGAAGTCTCTTCAAAAAAGTGTCAACTACTTTTGAGGGGATATGATGGACTGGATACAGTATTATTCTAACTGACCGGCACTATAATGGGGACATCTTGAATTTGTTGGCGGCATCTAAAGCCAGAGTTCAGGTGATTGCCGGATAAGAAACTCCGGGATGCGCAGGATTTTTATTCGTATTCAAGGCGGACTTTTCCATGAATAGTGGTTCTATGTATGAAAAAGCCCAACCCAGAAAACCATAAATATTTTTCAGGACTCTGATGCAGCGGATTCAAATGCTTCTGTCAATCGCGCCTTGATATACTCAACGCCCCCTTCATCATATTCATCAAGGTCAAAACAATAGCCGTCATCCCCCATGAGTCCTTCGGGGATTAGGTCACCCTTCTCATCGGGGTCGGTGACCATATCGCCATAGAAACACACAGACAACCACCGTTCCGTAGGATCATCATCAATAACATCTGCCATGGCAAACAGTTTTCGCTCTGACTGATTTTTGTGCCGGGGACGAAGGGAATAGCTCACCCCGGGTCGGGCGTTGAATTCCAGGGTGATTCCCTCCATGGCCATGATATGATCTTTAATGGCAATAAAGGCCTTTCGGGTAAGGGTTTCTGTATCTTCCCATTCATCCAGTAATGCTTTAAGTGCTTCCATGATTCACCTCATATTTTCAGGTTATAACTGCCACGGGCAGACCGTATTAGGGATCCGGCCTGTCCACAATGAGAATTAAAACTCTAATTGTTACAATTTATTAAATGGGGTTTCTTAGGAATAGAAACTAAATAACCTGAACATTATTAATGCAAACTCAAAGGGACAGTCACTATTACTCGTGTGATGCATCTTGCTCTTATACCAAAATC